>JBEKVU010000231.1:0-6912 GCA_049513775.1 Candidatus Acidiferrum sp. | reverse complement strand
CGCAGGTTAAGGCCTGAGGAGGCCATTCGATGTCTACAGCAGCCAGTCCACTCTCGACCCTTGACAGCTCGCTAAGCACCTCGGGAACCGGTACTACCAGCGGCACGGGTCTTGGAGCAGGCATTAACGTCCAGCAGTTCGTCCAGTATGCGGTTGCCGGCCAGACGGCCGCCATCACCGCGCTGCAGACCGACAAGACAACCCTGGGCTCGCAAGTTGGTGAAATTGCTACTATCACCTCCGATCTTGCCAACCTGCAGAGCGCCGCAGCGGCCTTGAGCGACCCCCTGGGCGCCCTCGACGCCGAAGTGGCCACTTCTTCCAATCCAAACACCCTCACAGCCACTGCGGCGGGCACAGCCACGTCCGGCGCGCACACTATTTCGATCGCCAACCTCGCCACTACCTCCTCGTATTACACCGACGAAGCCCCCAGCAGCAGCACGCCGCTGGCTTCGGGCGACACCATTTCCATCACCGTGGGCACCAGTACCGTCCCGGTCGCTTCCATCACCACCAGTTCCAGCGACAATACCCTGGATCAAATCGCCGCCGCCATTAACCTGCAAACCTCCGCGGTGCAAGCGAGCGTCATCACCGACGCAAACGGTTCACGCCTGGCCCTCGTTAGCTCGACTTCGGGCCTCCCGGGTGTCATCGGTACAACCGGAAGCTTGCATCTCACGGATACCGCGAACACTGCCCTCAATTTCCACCAGGCTGCTCCGGGACTCAATGCTTCCTTGACGGTCGACGGCGTGCCGGTCAGCAGTACCACGAACACGGTTAGCGGCGCGATCAATGGCGTCATCCTGAACCTCACCGCACCCACGCTGGTTAATTCCGTGGATACTCCGGTCACCCTTACCGTGGCGCCAGATACCACCCAGGCCAGCACGGCAGTCAATAATTTAGTGACTGCTTACAATGCAGTGATAACTGAAATTAATAGTCAATCTACGGTTAATTCTGACGGAACGGTATCGGGGGTGCTGGCGAACGACCCGGCACTTCAATCCGCGCAGGGCCTGCTGCTGGGCGCCACTACCTATTCCATCCCCGGCAACAATGGCATCGTCAATCTGGCGAGCATCGGCGTGAATTTAAACGATGACGGGACTCTTTCGGTGGACAGTAGCACCCTAGCGTCCGCCCTCTCCACTAACTTCTCTTCGGTGCAGAATCTTTTGCAGAACAGTACCACCGGCTTTGCCCAGAACCTATCGACTGCGATCACCAATCTCTCTGGACCGAGCGGCATTCTAACTCTTGACTCCCAGAGCTACACCAGCGCGGCGCAGAGTGACACGCAACAGATCAGTGATCTTCAAGCCGCGCTAACCGCTCAGGAGGCCGCCCTTACGACCACATATTCAGAGGCCAATGACACCCTCCAGGAATTGCCGCTATTGGAAAGCCAATTGACTTCGCAGCTTGCGAGTATCGCATGAGCTCCCGTGATGCCGCTTTCAGCTATCACCACTCGGCGGCGGTTGGGGCTTCCGCAGTCGGCCAGGTGGTCGCGCTGTATGACGCCATCTTGCGTGATTTGCGCCTCGCGATGGCGGCGGTTGAAGCCGGGAATATCGAAAACCGCGTGAACGCCAGCAATCACGCCCTCCTGGTCCTTGGAGAATTGCAGGGAGTGCTCGATTTCGCACGCGGCGGCGAACCCGCACAAAATCTAAGTGCCTTCTATACCGCGATGCGTGACCTGATTGTCCAGGCCAGCATCTCCAGTTCCCAGGAGAAGTTTCTTGACCTCATCGCCAAGTTCGCGCGTCTCCGCGCCGCATGGTCACACGTGGAACGCAGCGTTGCCCCAACGGTACCCACGGACCGCCTGCGGATCTCCACGCACGAGCAGCGCACATTTTCGCCAAGCGCTGCCCCGGCGCCAGAAAGCGCTGAGGAATCCGGTTCCAGCAAATGGCATGCCTGAAGGGACCCCTAATGAACGAATCGCAACGCGAAACCGTCGAAGCCGTCAACGCCGGCCTGGCCGTGGCTCTCGAAGGCGCGCGCCGCGCCCTGCGTGGTGAAGCTGTTTTCGCAGTAGCGGAGGTGCGCCACTTGAGCGCACTGCTCGGGGCTATGGTGCCGGTTACACCACTCTTCGCCGAACTGCGCCGTCTCCGGCCGGAAATGGCCGCACCGCTCGATCATTATAAATCCCAACTGGACGAGCTTGCCGTTATCCTCCGTGGCGTGCGATTGATGCTGCTCGCGCAACGTACCCAGATGGAAGCCCACCGCGCGCAGCTTGCCGCCGTGCGCCAATGGGCCGACACCGCTCTGCAAACCTGGGAACCCCGTTTGAGATAAGTGCCTGCGGCGCCTCGCTACGGCAACGAGCGTCCCGCGTTGTTTTGAATAACCAAAAAAACTACCAGAGGTGACATAAGTTCTTCTCTGCGTGGCTCCGGCAGCAACAAAATCTGCAGCTCATCTTTACCGATTCGCCAGGGCCTGCGCACTATGGTTCCCGATCGGTCTACCGACGCCCCTGCCCACGCGTCGTCCATGGCGTAGACGCTTATGAATCCAAGGCACTGTAATAATTAGGGTTTGGAACGACCGTTTGAAAAAACAACCCCGGTCGGGTAGCTGCGACCGGCTCGTCTCAGCCGGTTCCTTGTCCGCGCCGTCGTAACGTTTACGTCGGCAAAAACGCAAAAAGCGTCGGAAGATCTAAGACTTTAGCGGTCGCCGCCAACAAGGCCTGTTCCGAGGTCGTCGCTTGCGAGAAGGCCGTCACGGCCGCCGCCGCATTGACTCCCACCAGGGAATTTGCTTGCGTGCTTAAGTCCAGTTGGTCCTGGTTCAGAAAGCTGGTCGCCGACGTTAGTTGATTTAATCCGTTGTCATATACCACACGACCACCGGACACTTGCGCCAGCGCGGCTGACACCTCGGTGACCGCTGCCCCAATGCCGTTCCCCGAAGTCAGCGCGGTGCTCAAATCCTGCAGCGCGCCGAAGACACTGCCCGCCGCATTTTGAAACAGCTGGTTGCCAGGTACGTTGCCCTTGACGGTGTCTCCATTCGAAATCGGTACCGTCGTGGTTCCCGCGTTGCCGGCGTAGGTGACTACCCCGGTGGCGGGATCCTGAACAAAAGGCTGCGTATTTACCGCCGTGCCGGAGAAAATATAAGCGCCCTGGTAACTAGTATTTGCCAAGCCCAGCGTCTGGGTGATCAGTCCCTGCACCTGCGCCGCGATCGCCTGGCGGTTGGCGGTGCTGACCGTTCCGCTGGCGCCTTCGGTGCCCAAGGAAATAGCGCTGTCCAGCGCGGTGACCACACTGCTGAGCGTGGCATCCGCGGTTTGCAGTTTACCCTGCACCGCTGCATCGCTTTGCAGATATTGATCGTCCGCCGCGGACTGGTTGGCATTGGCCACCAGCGCCGCCGCCGCTCCAGGGTTGTCCGACAGCTGATTGACGGCCAGACCGGTGGACAACTGTTCGGAGGCGACCGTCTCGTTCTGCACGCTCAATTGGATATCGGCGAGCAAGCTAGGCAACAGATCCGGATTTAGGCGTATGGACATGGTTTTACGGTACAAAGTTGGTGATGGTGAATTCGAGGAGCGTATCGATGGTAGCGGAGACTTCGGCATTCGCCTGATACGCGTTCTGGTAACGCACCAGGTTGGCCGCCTCTTCGTTAATGTCCACGCCGCTTACCCCACCTTGCAGATTCTGCACCTGCTGCAGGGCCGCGGCTCCGCTGGCTTGATTGGCCAGGGCCGTTGAAACGTCGTTTCCGATCTTGAACACCAAGCCGGAGTAATAGTTCAGCGGGGTTTGTCCCGCGACGATATTCTGATTTTGCAGCGCGGCCAGGGCGTTGGCGTTGGCATTGTCGCCGGCCGAGCCATCCAGGCTTGCCGCGATTTTCGAGGGATCGGTGATGGCTACGGAAAGCGTCGCCGCTGTCCCAGCTACCGTCGTTGGCGGGGTAAACAGCGGGCCGCCCGCGGCGCCGTTCAAGTCCGTGCCGGCCTCTTGCACCGTGTTCACATTGGTCGCCAGGCCGTAGGCCAGCGTGTCGAGCGAATTCTGAATGGCCGGAATTTCCTGGTCGCGCAACTGCAGTTGCCCGGCCAGCTGCCCGGAAGTGATTTGCGTGGTGATATCCGAGCCCCGTGAATAGACGTCGTTCTCTCCGTTGGCGGCATTCGGTTGCGTGCTCAATGCGAAGCTCTGGTTTCCGACCACCAGCGGAGCGCCGCTGCTCGTGGTTATCGTCAAGCTGCCGTTGCCGGCATTGATCTCCGAGATGTCCACCAGATTGGAAAGCTGATTGAGTAATTGCTGGCGCTGATCGATGAGCGGTCCGGCGTTTTCTCCCCCGCCGCTGTTGGCCGCGACCTGGCCGTTTAGCGTCGCCAGTTGCGTGGTTAGTGAGTTGATTTGCGCCACCGTCTGCGAAACCGAAATGTTGGTGTTCTGTTGCAGCGCCGACAGACTATTGGAGGTCTGGTTGAACGTCGTGGCCAGGTTTTGCGCGGCCGTCAAAACCGTCTGGCGTGCGTTCGGGTCGCTTGGACTGGCGGAGAGTTGCGTCAAACTGCTGAAAAATGCGGTGATCGGAGCTTGCAGGCCGGCACCCGTGGTTTGATTGAATAGCTGCTGAATCTGCTGGCCGCCGCCGATGAAGGCATTCAACTGGCCCTGCTGCTGGGTTTCCTGATTGACGCGCAGATCGAGGACGGAGTCGCGCAGGCTGGTCACGCTCTGCACCTGCACACCGGTTCCAAAGGTGAGGTTGTTCTGTTCGACGGACGGGGCGGTAGCCAGGTTGGCCACTTCGCGCGAATATCCCGGGGTATTGACGTTGGCGATGTTGTTGCTTGCGACGGAAATGGCATCCTGCGCGGCGTCCAGCCCGGACAGAGCGATGGAAAGACTTGATGTTAGTGTGCCCATAGCTAGATTCTTTCTCGTGAATTCTCGTGCGAACTGCCAAGCAACGCGCGGCCCGCGCGCCAGGGGTCCGCGTAGGTATTGGCAAATGTCGCATAGGAATTTAGCAACGCGTTTGTGGTGCGCCGGCACCGCCGCAACAGCTCTTGGTGACTCGCATTCAGTTGCTTCACCCGCCCTTGCGCCGATTTCATCCGCTCCCGCGTTTCCTCCAATTGCGTGGAAGGTTGTTTGGCCAGCATTTCCCTTTCCTTGCCGCCCGGCACTCCGGCGTTTCCCGCAAGCGCCGATGCCCGCAGACTCGTAGCGCACTGCTCCTGTAATTTATCCAGCTGCCCGTCCAGCGCCCCCACTTGCCGGCACAGTTGCTCCTGCTGTGAAATCCGCGCCTCCAGTCCGTTCACGTCCAGGCACACGATGTCCGTCCGCACCTGCACCAACGACTCCGCCAGCGTCCCCAAAAGCCCGATTCGCCGGTCTAGCAACTCCAAATATCGCTCTGTCTCGCTTTTCACGTTCACGCTCGTTTATCCGCTTCACGCCCGTTCATCCAGTTGATGCTTTTCTTCGCCTTCGACTTCGACCACCGGCGCCGCCGCCTGCGGCGCTTCAGCCTTCAGCTTTCTTCGCTCTTTGGTCGGCGCATACTCCTCTTTGTCTACACCCTCGCGCACACCTGAACCCAAGGGTTCAATACGTGTCGAACTTATATTTTCGGGCATGTAACGCGCCCTCACCACCTCGGAAGTGCGGCTAGCCCCATTTGGAGCGCAGCAGCTTGACGCCGCCTTCTCGGTCTAAAACCCGTCACCACGCCTCCCGTTACGCTTGCTAAACCCATCCCAGATTACGCCGTAATGCTCACCTTCCCGTGTTCCTGCACAATCGCATCCGCCACCTTCTTACTCGACGGCTGATACTGTCCCTGCTGAATCTGCGACCGTAAACTATTCACCCGCTCGGTCCGCACTTCCGGCACGCCCGCCAAACTGACCGTCAAAGACTGCACCTCCTGGTGCGTACTCGAAATGCTGACCGTATCCTCGCCGCTGCCCGGCGCCACCTGCCCCGTCTTGTTCGTCGTCGCCTGCCGGTCCGATGTCCGCGCGCTCTGTACGGCTTCCGATTGCGCCTCGCCGGTTATCTGAATTCTCGGATCAATGCTCATGACCAAACTCCTTCATCAAGCGCCGCAGCCTTTTTCCCAAGCCGGGACAGTTCACATCAGGGACTTCACAGCGCTTTCCGGTCCTATCGGCCGAAAATTGCAAAACTTTAATTACGCCCTGCGTCGCTGACGCTTCTAAATAGCACTATCGGCCGCTTTCGGTCAGAGCTTTAACACCCTTTGCACCTCCTTTCGACTCAGTTCTCGCAATCTGTGGCGCTAAGTCCTTCATGATCAGCTTCGCAATGCCCAACCCGCCGTTCTTCCCCACGGCTCCCGCCATCGCGTCCATCCCCCACTCATCCATCGCCCCGTGCCCCGGATCGCTGTACTCGGTATCCTCATCCTCAAACGCCGACTTCATCGACTTCCACAAGTTCGATAGCAGCATCGACTCAAATTGCCCCGCCGCCTGCTGTAATTTCCGCTCCCGAGGCGAGAGCGATGCCGTTGCCTGCGCTCCGGGCGGTCGTTGTACCTGTTGTAGCGCGATCCCTTCAGCATCCCCGCGCAGCGGTTTCAAGACGGGTCGCGTCGCCAGCCCATTTCCCAACCCCATTCCCAGCCCATTTCCCAAATCGGTTAGCAGCCCCAGTGTCGACGTGGTGCTCATAGCACATCCAATTCCGCGTTCAGCGCGCCCGCCGCGCGAATCGCCTGCAGAATCGCCACCACGTCTCGCGCCGAAGCTCCCATTGTCTGCAGCCCCCTAACGAGTTCCTCGACCGTCGCTCCCTCCTTGAGCTGTACCACCTGCAACGGCGACTCTTGCGCGCGCACCTGTGTCTGCGGAACCACTTCTGTCTTGCCATT
>JBEKVU010000230.1:0-6959 GCA_049513775.1 Candidatus Acidiferrum sp. | reverse complement strand
CCGGCCACCGTGGCGGGCCTCAGCATTCAATGGGGCAACTATCTGCTGCCGATGATCGTCGTGTGGATTCTTGGCTCCATCACCATCGCGCGTCTCCGTCGTTTTCACATCACCGGCACCTACGTGGGGTGCTTTATCGTGTTCGCCTTCCTGCGCAGTGTTCTCACTGGCGATCCCTGGCAGTCCGAGGTCGCGCCGCTCACCGGACCGATGTATCAGCTCTTCATCTTTTTCATGGTCACCGATCCCAAGACCACGGTTCATTCCAAAAAATGGCAATGCATTGTCGTGGCCATCGTCGCGTTCGTCGAGATGCTTCTCCGCCTCGACCATGTTGTGTACGCCCCGTTTTACGCGCTGTTCGTTGTTGGACCCGCCGCAATGCTGATCGAAATATGGCTCGAATCGCGGCGCGCTGGGCCCGCGCAAGCGGCTGCATGACACGATTCGCGATCTTGCTGGTCTGCGGCGCAGTTCTGTTCGCCAGTTGCAATAAGAGTCGCGATGAGCGCACAACCCAGGGCGCACCTGAGCCTGCGACGCCTGCGCCCATCGGCGTACCGACTTTCCCGCCATCCAATTCGTCCTCATCGACGGCTTCGCCGACAAATGTTGTGCCGCAGCCTGCTCCCGCAGGCGTGCGTCCATCGGCTCCCATCGAGTTCGTTGACGTTACCGCGCAAGCGGGAATTCATTTCAAACACAATAGTGGTGCGTTCGGTAAGAAATATCTTCCGGAAACCATGAGCAGCGGCGTTTGTTTCATCGACTACGACAACGATGGCTGGCAGGACATTTTCTTCGTCAATTCGATGGATTGGCCGGAACACAAATCTGGCGCCAAATCTTACCCGGCGCTGTACCACAACAACCACGACGGAACCTTCACCGACGTGACGCGTGAAGCGGGCCTGGCGATCGAAAGCTATGGTCTAGGCTGCGCCGTCGGCGACTATGACAACGACGGCTACGACGATCTATACCTCACGACGGTCGGCTCAAATCACCTCTTTCACAATCTTGGCAACGGCAAATTTGCCGACGTCACCGCCAGAGCCGGCGTGGCCAGCCCGGGATTCTCCGCGAGCGCCGTGTGGTTTGATTACGACAATGACGGCAAGCTCGACCTCTTCGTCACCCACTACATCGATTGGTCCATCGAAAAAGATCAATACTGCACGCTGGACAACAAAAACAAATCCTACTGCACGCCGCAAACCTACAAAGGCGAAAGCTCGCGCCTCTATCACAACAAGGGGAACGGAGTTTTTGAGGACGTCACCAAGCAGGCCGGTCTTTTAGATCCCAAGGGCAAAGCGCTCGGTGTTGCACTGCTAGATTACGACGCGGACGGTTGGCTCGATCTCTTCGTCTCCAACGACACCGAACCGAACAAGCTGTATCGCAACAACCACGACGGAACCTTCACCGAAGTGGGCGTGGACGTCGGCATAGCCTTCAGCGAGTCGGGAAGAGTGCGCGCCGGAATGGGCGTCGATGCTGCCGACATCGATAATTCAGGCTTTCCGAGCCTGTTGATCGGAAATTTCACCAATGAGAGTACTTCTCTCTATCGCAAGGACGGCTCCGGGCTGTTCGCCGATGAATCGCTGCGCTCCGGCATTGCGCAGCTGACTACGCAATCGCTGACCTTCGGCTGCTTCTTCATGGACTACGACCTCGACGGCCTCCTCGATATCGTGGCGGCCAACGGCCACGTTTCCGATGACATCTCCGTCGTCCAGCCGACCTTGCGCTACGCGCAACCTGCCGGAATTTACCGCGATGTGGGCAACCGCAAATTCGAAGACGTATCGGGCAAGCTGGGCCACGCGCTGCAAAAGCCCGTGGTCGGCCGCGGCCTGGCCTACGCCGATTTTGACAACGACGGCGACCTCGATCTGGTCATCACCGCCAATAATGGTCCAGCGCGTTTGCTGCGCAATGACCACGCCAACCAAAACGATGTGCTGCGATTGAAGCTGCTCGGCACCAAGTCGAATCGCGACGCCATCGGCGCGAAAGTTACACTCATGAGCAAGAGCGGCGTGTCCTTGACGCGTATGGTCAAAGGCGGTTCGAGCTACCTCTCGCAGAGCGAACTGCCGCTGACCTTCGGTCTTGGCAAGCCCGGCAGTGCGCAGAATCTCCGCCTCGAAGTTGTTTGGCCCAGCGGCAGAAAAGAGTCCGTCGCGAAGGTGCAGCCGAATCAATCCCTGACCATTCAGGAAGGGCAGGGCATCGTCGCCGCCGAGCCCATAAACTTCGCCTCACCAGTTTCCCAACCTATTACGCCTCCTCGGCGATAAGCCGCCGGCGTGGATAATTGATTTCTACTATTGTTGCTCTTAAATCCTGCGTGATACGGTCCCGCAAGCTCGCTCTTCACTTTTGTCAAGCGCTATTCCCCGAACCGTGAAAGAACCGATTACGGTGACTGGACGCGAACGACTACCGCCCGGCTCCTCCGTAGCGGACGTAACGATCATTGGCGGTGGCTTGGCTGGAAAGGCCGCCGCACTGGCCCTCGCAAAAGCGGGTCTGCGGGTGGTCTGTATCGAGCCGGACGAACCTTCTCGCCAGACCGTGGGCGAGTCGCTGGACTGGTCGGCGCCGGCACTTTTGAGCGATTTGGGACTGCCCATGGAACACTTGGTCAACGAGCAATCGGCCACTTGGAAGCGCCATGTCACGCTGAATACGCGCGACGGCTGGGCGGAGCATTACGTGCCGACTCCCGGACTTGCGGGGTCGCCCTTTCGTGTTGAGTTGAGAACGCTGCACGTTGACCGCACGCTCCTTGACCAGCAACTGCTGAAAAAGACCGTCGAGTCCGGGGTCACGATCGTGCGCGAGAAGGTCGTGCGGGTAGAAAAAACTGGGCGCAGGGTCGATGCGGTGCACACCGAAAGCGGGAATCGTTTTCATTCGCCTTGGTTCATTGATGCCTCGGGCTTTGCCACGTCGTTGTTTGCCAGAGAGTTCCGGTTGCAAGCCGTGCTATTCGGACCTGTGAAGGTGGCGATGTGGACCTATTTCCCCGTGGTCGATCCGATCGAAGGAACAACCCTGCACATGGATCCCCAAGCGTCGGAATACCTGGACTGGATTTGGGAGATTCCCATCAAGCCGAACGTCATCAGTGTGGGATACGCGGCCTCGGGAGCCGCCATCAAGGCCAAGAGGGAACGCGGACTGGACGTCGCGGGGATCTTTCGCGAGCAACTCGAAAAGTTTCCGCGCTTCGCGGAATTGCTGCAGGGCAATGGCCTGGGTGAATTGAACGTGACGTCGTTTCGTTGCCGCGTGCATAAAGATGTGGCCGGGCCGAATTGGTTGATCGCCGGCGAAGCCGCGTCAATGCTGGATCCCATTACCGCAAACGGGGTGACCGCAGCGCTCCGACAGGCAGCCGAGGCGGCCGAGCTGATTTTGAAATACCGCCGCCGCGCAAAGCTTCCTTGGCGACCCAGATTTTGCTACAGCTCCCGAGTGTTGCAGCTGGCGAAATTTTTCAACAGCGGAATCGAGAAAATCGTATACGAACCACCGGTGAGAAGCCGCATCGGCATGAGCCATTCGGGAAGGCTCTATACCAGCCCAGCCTGGACGATGAACCTGGTGTATGCGCGCCTACGGCCGAGGGGAACCATCAGCACATTTTTATTTGGTTTGGCTTTGGGTGTATTTCGCGCGGCGAATTGGTTGGTCTATCTGGCGTGTAATCGCGGGGCGAGGGCTACGGCCACGCCGTGTTGATTTGTAGGCAAGTCTGCACCGGTAGGGAATTGGAGTGTGCGTGCATCTAGTCACTCGAGGCTCGGGCTATCCGGTGCTGTTCATTCACGGCATACCCACCAGCGGCCAGCTGTGGACCGGAGTTGTCGACCGCCTTGCGACACGATTTGCGTGCCACGCAGTGGATTTGCCGGGGTTCGGAAAAACTCCCAAAGCTGCGCATGGCTTAGAGCAACTAGGGGCCCTGGCGGAGTCGTTGGAACGCATACGGATCGAACAAAAAATCGAAAAATGGCACGTCGTAGGCCATGACGCGGGCTCTGCGATCGCTGTGCAGTACGCGCATCGATTTTCGCAAAGCGTCGAGCGGTTGGCCCTACTGTCGCCTTCGGTGTTCCCCGAGCTAAAACCTTTTCATCTCTTCCGTGTGCTCCGCCGTCCCGTGGTTGGCGAACTGCTCGCACCAGTAGTCAACTTTCTCTTTTGGAAACTAGCCATGCGTTACGCACTAGGAGAGAAACGGGAGGCCCTGGAGGGTGTGGTAGAGGATTTCTCAGCTCCATTTTCCGGCGCCTTAGGAGCCTGGCGTTTGATGGACATCCTGCGGTTCGGGAATCCTGCCGAAGTTCTGCGCGCGACTTCCGCCATGTTGCCACAGCTCCCGATGCCGACGCTGGTTCTCCACGGCTCTCACGATCCGGCCGTGCCGCAAGCGTTTGCGGAGCGAGCCGGCGCATCGATCCCGAATGCGCGGGTCGTCGTGGTTGACGCAGGGCATTTTATTCCGCTGAATAATCCCACTGTGGTGGCCTGGGAGCTGCTGCGATTCTTCAATCGTTCGACCGAAATCAGAACCGCAGGCGTTCGCGCCGCGAGACTTCGGCCGAGCGTGCAACCACCCCAGAGCATCCGCCGTTCGGTTCGCGGGCGTGAACACCGCGTGCCGCGCAGAGCATAGAATCCTCGTCTCCATCATTGGCACTCGCGGTGAGACGATCCGTTGAATGCAGTGTCATGCCCGATTTGGTACGATTCTTCTTCATTCCCACACAGGAACTGGCTGTAGCGTGCGTGCACGGTTCCGCACCGTACTTGTACGGTCTTTGAACGGTAGGAAGGACTTTGTGCCTGGTTTCCGAGAATCACTCCATCAACACGAGGGCACTTTATGAGTCGCATTTCCTGCACGGTCCTGACGATTCTCGTCGTCATATTTGGGGTGCTCTTTGTTGCAGCGCCTTTTGTTGCGGCGCAAACCGCGCCTTCAACGCTCGCCATTGGCAGCGCGTCCCCAAGTCTCAGCCTGATGGGCACGGACGGCGCTATCCACAAGTCAGCCGATTGGAAGGACCGCCCGATCCTCGTTGTAGCCTTTCTGAGCAATCACTGCACGGAATCGCAGGTATACGAGGCTCGCTTGAATCGACTGGCCGAGGATTACGCGAAGAAAGGCGTGATCGTCGTTGCTGTGCAGTCGAGCAATCCTAAAGCTTTCACGGACAGGGAACTCGCCTGGTCTGACGTTGGCGAGAGCCTGGACGACATGAAGGAACGTGCCACGTTTCGCAAATTCTCATTTCCGTATTTATACGACGGAGACACCGGCAGCACGGCGATCGCGTTCGGCGCAGCTGTGGCTCCGTCCGTCTTTATCTTTGATAAAGAGCGAAAGCTCCGCTATTCGGGTTTGATCGACGACGATCCTGCCGAGGGGCCGAAGACCACGCACTATGCTGCCGCCGCGATGGATGCGTTGCTTGCCGGCACTCCAGTCGCCGTTGCCACCACCGCTGCGACGGGATGTCCTTTGCGCATCGGCCCCAGCACCTCGGTCAAGGAGACGCCCGTTCCAGAACCGGTCTCCGTCTCCCTGGCTACCACCGCGATGCTTTCTGCCCTCCGGCGCAACCCTACCGGTCAGCTGCTTCTCGTCAATTTTTATGCAACTTGGTGTGGACCCTGTGTATCGGAATTTCCGGACTTGATGGCTACCAACCGTATGTATCGAAACCGTCGTTTCTCCTTCACTACCGTCTCTTCAAATGTTCCGGATGAGCAGGCCGCGGTGCTGAAGTTCCTGCAAAAAATGAACGCGTCCACAAACAACCTGCTTTATGGGTCGGACGATACTTACGCCATGCAAGAAGCTTTCGACCCGAACATCGGGGCCGCCGTTCCCGTGACGGTGTTGCTCGCGGCTAACGGAGAAGTTCTTTTTCACCAGCAGGGTGAGATTGACTTGATGGAAATTCGCCGCGCTATACTGGCCAACATCTCTGACGAGCCGGACCACGTGGGATCCCAGAAGTACTGGAGAACAAAATGATGCAAGGACGACTCATCTCAGGAACAGCGGGCGGCAGTAATCTCGAGTTTTGTAGAAGCGCCAATTCGCCAAGCCTAGCAACGCGGCTTCTCATGCTGTCATTGGCCACCGTGGCTCTTTACCTCACCCTCGGTCCGCTCTATGCACAAGAACCGCCCGCTGCACGTCCGTCTGCGGCTTCCGCAGATCTTCCTCCCATGAGGCCTGATCCCGAGCATCCCCTGATGCCCATCGGCACTTCCGCTCCAGACTTCGCGCTACAGGGAACCGACGAAAAAATCTATACTCTCGCGGACTTCAGCCAAGCCACGCTGCTGGTTGTCATCTTCGAATCGATACATTGCCCGGTTTCAGAGAATTATGAATCGCGCATTCTTAAGCTGTACGAGGCCTATCACAATAAGGGCGTAGCTTTCGTCGCGATCAATCCCAATAATCCATCGGCCGTTCGCCTGGACGAACTTGGTTACACGGACCTCACGGATTCTCCCGCGGACATGAAAATTCGCGTGCGCGAACGGCACATTCCATGGCCCTACCTCTCCGACGGCGAAACCCAAGCAGTGGTGCAAAAATTCGGCGCCGTCGCCACGCCCCACGTCTTCATCTTTGACCAGGCTCGGAAGCTGCGTTACGAAGGACGAATTGATGACAATCAGGACGAAGCAAAGGTAAAGGTCCATGATGCCCGCGACGCCATCGACGCGCTCCTGGCCGGTGGCTCCGTAGCTGTTGCGCATCGCCCGGCGTTTGGTTGCTCCACAAAATGGCTCTCCAAGTCAAAAGACGTTCAGCGTGAATGGAACAAGATCCTGGCGGAGCCAGTCGTGTTGACGCAGGCTTCGCTCGACAATCTAAATTCGCTTCGCGCAAATGCGGGGGATAAGGTCACCGT
>JBEKVU010000229.1:0-7014 GCA_049513775.1 Candidatus Acidiferrum sp. | reverse complement strand
ATCCAGCTCGATAAAACTATTTCTCTTGGCCATCACTTCAAATTCCCGCTTGATCATCGTCTGATAGCGGATGAACGACCAGTACAAATCATGCGAGAGCGACATATCCCGGCCCGCCTCCCAATAACTGATCGCTTGCGCCTTCTTAAATTCCCGCGCGAAGGCCGTCTCCGGTCGCACGTTCAGCCAAAACGTCAAATGCGGCCGCAGCGCCATCGCGTACAGCCCGCTTAAATAATCGCGATTGATTCCGCGCACCACGCCGCGGGCGATCAGCGTAAAAATGAAACGGTCCGCCAGCACTACCGCGCCCGCGCGGAGTGCCGGCAAGATGCGGTGCTCCACTTGATCGAAAAAATCCGTCGCGTACATCAGCGAAAGCGTCAGCCGCGTCACGGCATTTTTTGCCAGCAGCTCATCGATGTCCCGCCCCACCAGGTTCGAGCGCCGTAGCCCACTGGTCTGCACGCTGAATCCCTCGGATTCTAGCCACTCCTGCAGCAGCGCAATTTGCGTCGAACGTCCCGAGCCGTCCATCCCCTCAATCACCACCAGTTGGCCGGTAATCTCGGCGGGATCAAATCCTACCAGCGGCTCGCCAAAGAAATATTGTGAACTCGTCGGCTCCTCGACTGCTAGCGCGGAGGACTTTTCGCTGCCCGCTTTTGCTCCGCCGGGCGCTATCGCCGGAGAACCGTCCAGCGTCCCGCTGATTGTTTCTTTCTCTGAATCGGGCATCGCTACTCCTGCTCCTGCACGTGGGCGCGCGGCGCAAAGCGCTTGAGATCGATCTTCGACGCCACAATATCCCGCATCTGCTTCTGTAATTTATTTACCGGCAGAGTTCCATCCAGTACCACAAAATTGTCCGACTCGACCATCTTGTCGTACCCTTCCAAAATCCGTGCCTGAAATAGCCGAAAACTCTCCGCGCGATCGTACGACAATCCCAAATCCATCCCCGCCTCGTAATATTTTAGTTTCGGCCGCCCGCTCAAAATCCGGTGGACCGCCACGTCCAGCGGCGCGCGAAAGTAAAAGGTAATGTCCGGCACCGGCGCAAAGCGATACAAATTGCGCAGCCATCGCGGCGGACATCCGCGCGCCGCATCTCGCGCGAACGCTGTATAAATATAACGGTCCGCCAAGACGAGATAGTCGCCTTGCAGCAACGGCATAATCTGCCGCTCGCAGCGATCGGCAAAGTCCGCCGCGTGCAGCAGTGAAAAGGTGGTCGGCGTAAGTAATCGCCGCTGTTTCCCGCGCCGCGTAGCCGACTTCACCAGGGGCGAAGAATTCCACTCCGTAAAGTGCAGACGGTAGCCGCCAATCTCGAGCCACCTCTTCAGCAAATACAACTGTGTACTTTTCCCTGACCCGTCCGTGCCCTCTACTACAATCAGTGCTCCGGGATAAGCCCGGCTCGGCACTGGTCGGCCTGGTTGCGGCAGCGTCGACTTTCCCGCCTCCACGCGGGCCTCTTTTTTCCCTCCATCTTTCGGCGCGTCCTTCGACCCGTCCTTCACGCCGCCATCTTTCACTATCTCTTGATTGTCCATCAGCCCTTCTTGGAAATCTCAGCCACCTTCACGGTTTAGGTTGCAAACCATCATTGTACTTCTCCCCGCCCTTCTCGGCGCGTCTCGGCATGCTCTACGTCTCTCCGTTGTCTTCTTTCTTCGTCTAGAACAAACTCACCTTGATACGCAAAAACTTTTTCGGATTCTGCCGGAAATCTCCGATCAACAACCTCAGGTCTCCGGTCAAGCCCGCGAGATTGTCGTACAGCGCCGGATCGGAAAACAATTTCCCCGCGGTAGTCGTATTGTCGTTCAACTTCGCCGTAGCCGTGGACAAATTCGAGCTCGTATCCCGCAGCTTGTTGTACAAAGTATCGTCGGTTATAAACTTCCCCAAGCTGCCCTTGCCGGCGCGCGCATCGTCAATCATCCCATTCCCATTCGCCAGCGCCTGCTTCGCCTGATCGTACAAAGTGGGATCGTTCAGCAACTTCCCAATCGTTCCTTTGCCTGCCCGCGCATCGGCCAGCATTCCATTCACGTTGTCCAAGCCCTTATCGACCTTCGCGTACAGCTCATCCGAGGCCACCAACTTACCAAGCGTCCCGCGCCCTTCCTGCACTCCGGTAATCAGCGAATCGGTTTTGGCGAGCACGCCATTCAAATGATCGTACGCTCCCGGATCATTGACTAATTTCCCGAGCGTGCCCTTCCCATTCTTAATGCCATCGAGCAGGTTCGAGACGCTTGTCGACACTTCTCCGAGCTGGGCCATCACATCCACGCTCTTTGCCGCGGGAACCGTTTCCCCATTCTTCAGCGGCACCCCAGTGAACCCGCGCGTTACGTTAATATATTTATTCCCCAGCAAACCTTCCGTCACCAGCGCGGCCGTCGAGTCCGTCAAAATGTATTTTTGGAATTTTTCTTCGATGCGCAAGACCACTTGGATATTTTGCGCTTTCTCCGCTTTCTGGTCCGGGCGGTGCGTCGCGAACTCAATGGCAACCACGTTACCGACCGCCACGCCATCCACGCTGACCGTCGCGCCGTTCGCCAAACCCGAAACATCCGGCAAAAAGGTGTTCAAGCGGTATTTCGGTCCAAAGAATCCCGGACCGGTCACGTAGAAGATTCCCGCGCCGAGCACCGAGAGACCCACTAGCACAAACAATCCCACGCGCAATTCGGTCCAGGTCAGCTGTTTCCGTTGCGCCATTTAGCTATTCCCTCCGCTCAAAGCACTTCTTCAAGTAGCACCGGCACTCTTATCTGTGCGGCTCGTTCAACGCTACGCGACGCTGAACATCGCGACGCGGTGCTTCACGCTACTCCCGGCCTCTACCGGCAAGAGTGCCTGTGTTACTCGAGAAATCACACCAAAAATCTGCGGATATACGGATCCTTCGATTGCATCACCTCTTCGGGCGTTCCATCAAAATATATTCCGTTGTCCAGGGCTTCGCCCCCGTCGCCATTCTGACCTGGCAAATGGCGGTAGACCATAAATCGCGTAATGGCTTCCGCTTTCTGCGCCGCGGGCACGCGGACGACAGTTTTTTCGTTGGCGTCAAAGCGGAAATTCGCCAGCGCAAAACCATCCTGCAAGCGATGCGTGGCGAGCAACGAGGTCACGCCGTAAACATCCCGCAGCCGTAAAATTAGTGTGATAATCGTCTGCGACGTCACGGGATCGAGACCGGCCGTAGGCGAATCATAGAGCACAATCTCTGGCCGGCTCACAAGGGCGCGCGCAATCGAAACCCGGCGACGCATCCCGCCGGACAGTTCCGATGGCAGCAGCTCGAGGGTGTGCGACAACTCGACAAACTCCAGCACCTCTTCCACGCGCGGGGCAATCTCCGCTTCTGACACGTGGTCTTCGCGCAGGCGGTAGGCCACATTATCCTCGACGGTCATCGAGTCAAACAGAGCGCCTTCCTGAAAGACAAATCCGATCTTGCGTCGAAAGGCCAGCAACTGCCGCTCGCTCATGCCGGAGACGTCTTTGCCGAGGACTTCGACGCGGCCTGCGGTTGGGCGGAGCAATCCGGCGGCCAATTTCAGGGTGAGGGTCTTCCCGGTTCCTGTTTCGCCGAGCAGCACCAAGGTCTCGCGTTCCGCTACCGCAAACGAAACGCCGCGTAAGACTTCGCCTTCGTCGAAACCGATGGACACGTCGCTGAAGCGGACTGCTGGGCCGCCACGCAAATCCGCGCGCGTGCTTTCCGTCATCGAAGCGTTGGCCATCGCCATCCGTGTGCTCAGAAAATCTTATCCGACATATACAGCGCGAATTTCGTCAAGAAGAGATCGGCGACAATGATCATGACCGAGGAGACCACCACGGCTTGCGTGGTGGCTCGCCCTACGCCTTGGGTTCCGCCACGCACGGTTAATCCTTTGTAGCAGCCAACGGTGGCCAAGATGAATCCGTAGATCATCGGCTTAGTGAGGCCCTGCATCAAGTCGCCGAAATCCAGGGCGTTGATTGCACGCGTCCAGAACTCGACGGCGCCGAGGCGCAGGGAGAAGATCGCCGCGACGCACCCGCCGAGCAAGCCCACAAAATCGTTCAAAGCGGTGAGCAGAGGAACCATCAGGAGGGTGGCTAAGACACGTGGGGTCACCAGCTTGCGGTAAGGGTCGGTACCCATGGCGCGCATGGCGTCTACCTGCTCGGTGACCTGCATAGACCCTAGTTCGGAGGCGATTCCCGAGGCGCACCGGCCTGCAACCAGCAATCCTGTGAGCGTCGGGCCGAGTTCCCGTACCAGGGCGATGGATACCGCATCGCCGGTGAGCGCGGTCTGGCCAAAACGGACGAATTGCGAGGCCGTCTGCAGCACGAGGACCGCGCCGATAAAGAATCCGGCGAGGAGGACGATGGGCAGCGAGCCCACACCGATATCGTCCATCTGCGTGAGGGTATCGGAAAAATAATGCGGGCCGCTGAAGATGTTCGTCAGGGAGCGCCAAGCGAGGATGGAGTAATCCTGCACGCTCAAAACGAAGGAGCGGAAGGCGTCGAGCAGAACCACGCGAACGGGGATGCGCGGCTCGTCCTTTGTTTCGCGTCCTGGAACCTGAAGAGGAGTGTCTGCCACGAGTGGTAGTTTAACCTGTGTAGGGGCCGCTTCGGAGGCGGCGATTTGGGCCCGCTCAGCTTGTCCCTCGTGATCCCGCCGTTGCAGCGGCGGGTGATGCCGCCCGCGTTCTGGATGTAGTCCTCGTCGAGGCGGCCGTCAAACACCCCGTCGAAGGTCTCGTGGAGCAGCCTAACCGGGCCACCCTGACCCGTCAAGCAAGCTGTTCGGCGAGCTAGGCTTTTCGGGGAAAATTATGGGGGTTCGGGCGGGGGGATCCCCCATAAGCTAAGTGGCGGCTTTTCGGGCAGCTAAAGAAAGCGCATCCTGCATTTAATGTGGCGAATTTGCAGGCCTTGCGCGAGGGTCTGCTGGCTGCCGGTGTGTCTGTCGTTGACGATACTGCGCTTCGGGGCACCGCTCGTTTCTACGCCGAAGACCCTTTTGGCCATCGGCTTGAATTTGAGGCTGTGTGATTGACATTCCGGGCCGTGGCGGACCATGCTCGACATTTCCCACGAGGGCGCCCCATATGCCTAATGCCACCGTCGCAAAGCGCATCAGCCCAATGATTGTTGCTGCAAACATGGATGAGGCGATTGCCTTCTACCAAACCGTGCTTGGCTTTGCGGCTACGCTCAAGACGCCTAAATATTCGATTATCGAGCGCGATGGGCAGACCGTGCACCTGCAGCTGGCGGCCTCGGAAGAGGTCATGAACTTTCATCGCCAGCATACTGAGTTTTACATCGAAGTGTCTGGCATTCGATCGCTTTGGGAACACGTGAAAACTTTTAGCGATCGGTATCGGATTCGCGATCTGTTTGAACGGGATTACGGGATGACGGAATTTCACATTTCGGATCCAAATTCTTGCTTGGTTTTTGTGGGTGAGCGTACTGCCCAGGTGAAAGTGGAAACCGCGCCGCAGTAGGACAGGCAACAGTAACTATGCCGATCGGCGCGTTCTTGGAGGCGATTGCGCGCGGGCAGGAGTGCGTGTGCTACTGGCGCGACCGCCAACAATATTGCCGTGTGACCGTTTCCGGCTACGCGACTTGGACAATTCCCGTAGCCGTTAGCCCACATCTGCCGCAAACACCAGCGGCTTCTTTCAAGTCGTCGTACCGAAAGCGCGCAAACCCACCTGGCCCGCGTGTGCAGTTTCCTCACTCTCGCTTCCGATACAACCCTAAGACTTATCCGAGCTTGCCAAGTGAATGGGAATTCCGCCACTCGCGGTATAGCGTGGCAGTGGAAATGAGAACGCGACCGACGCGCGTAGCACGTAGAGCGAGAATATGAAAAGGAAATGAGATAGATGCCTGAAGGTGGGCGCGAAGGCTCTGCGTAAAACTCCCGCACCTGGTTGCCTTCGTGCAGCAGCATGCGAGTCAGGACTTCTCCCATTGAGCTGTCGAGCATCACCAGCGTCTGCTGGTCTGCGTGCAAAGCACATCCTATAATTCGCTTTCGGCCTCCTTCGTTCCGAGCCATGTAGGGTGAACACCGAACAGTCTACTCGGCTCGTCGCGAGGCCAACCTCGTTACGGCATCAACCGTCGATGTGGATTTTAGGTTTTGCAGCGCGTGCTGTGTCGCCATTGTTGTTGACACTTACCGACGGGGCGGCCGATACTGCCTTTGGCGCATGTAGGGTGCATCGGCGCATTGATTGACAGCTGGCCGAAGGGCAATGCCCACCTACGATCCCATCGTGGAGGCCTACATGCCCAATCTCGAGAATCTCAAGAAGCAAGCCAAGCTCATATTGCGTTGGCATCGTGAACGGCACTACCCCGTCGCCGTACAAATCCGCGAGCATTTGCCGCGTTTCTTGAATAGGACCGATGCGGAGATTCTTGCGGCGGAGTTTAGTCTCGGCGATGCGCAAGAAATGGTCGCAAGGGAGCACGGCTTCGATAGTTGGCATGCGCTGAAAGCTGGACTTTCCGCGTCGTCGCCCAGAGTTAAGCCCCGCAGAGCGAATTTACCGGCGTTCAAAGCGACGATTGTGGGTGCGGAGCCGCAACTTTTCGTGACTGATATCAACAGAGCGTGTGAATTTTTTCAGAAGCAGTTGGGGTTTTCGCCGGTCTTTAGTTACGGCGAGCCTCCCTACTATGCGCAAGTGGGTCGCGATAGGGCGCGGCTGAACCTTAGGTGTGTCGAGGAGGCGATAATCGAATCGAGGGTTCGCGATCGTGAAGGACTGCTGGCAGTATCCATGACCGTGGCTACGGCGGAGGAAATCAAGCTGTTGTTTCTTGAATTTCAGTCCGCCGGGGTTAGCTTTCATCAGACATTGAAAAAGCAGCCTTGGGGCGCGAAGAATTTTATTGTCAAAGATCCGGATGGAAATTTGCTACTGTTTGCCGGGCCCGCGAAGTAGCGAACTGCTTCAGCGC
>JBEKVU010000228.1:0-7051 GCA_049513775.1 Candidatus Acidiferrum sp. | reverse complement strand
AGCGCCGGGTGCCGGTCAGGCGGTTAAAGAGCGTGGATTTGCCGACATTCGGCCGCCCGACAATCACAAGGGATGGCAGCGCGGCGGTCATGCGTGGTCAACCATAACCGCCCGCACCACCACCCGGGGATCTCCCGGTAACCTATCGAGGGGCATGGAATTAGCGGCAAACTTCGTGCAATCTATTGATTCCGTGTGGATGGCTAGGAACACGCACAACCCATTGATGATATTCAGGTTAGCCGAGGCTGGAGACAGCCGGAGGTCGTTTCGCTGAAGGGTAACCGCAGTCCGCGATGGAGCTTTCGATAACACAAATCATTATACCTAGTAAGTAACTGATAGTCAAGCGTTTATTTGTCCGGCGAGCGGCCGGCCGATCCCATTTTGACCGACGCCTTGAACATCAGGGCCGCGATCCGGCGGTGGAACGGCCGCACGAAGAAGAAATAGAGCCCTGCCGAGGGCGTTGTTGAATTGGACCTGCGTCTGGCAACGCAACACCTCATTTTGAATGTTCAGTAGGACGCGAAAACTCAAGTGCGCGTCATCGGCGCCGACGACCGCCAAGGTGCGGCGTTATCGAACCTATTGCAAAGAACCCGACGCGACTTCGAGCCTGCAGCATTCTGGCGTCCAGGTGGCGAGGAGGCCGCGCGGTTTTTGGGCCCCCTGATCGAGACCAAGGCCATTTCTCAAGGGCCGTGAGAATGCAAACGTCAACTCGCGCACGCCGGGAGCCTAGCGCAAATCGCTTGGTCGCGGACCGCCCGAGCCTGCGGCAAGTTTTTATAAGGAGGGGGTTGAAATAGGACTAGCCTTGTCGTATATTCCTACCTGCAATTAATTTGCAACTAAGAGCGGTCTCGCGACGGAATCTTTCTAAACGATAGCTCACGAACGGGAAGCGCTGACCGGGCGAGTTTGTCTTTCCCGCAACCTGCAAAGGAGATTGGCAACGCGATGGGTACTAGGCACAGTTGTCGGCGTGGCTTTGGCGGGAGGATGAGGAAGTTTGTAAGCATCGCCGCTGGCGTGGGAATGGCTTTGCTACTGCTCTTTTCTGCCGCCGATGGCTGGGCCGGAGAGGGCGGCAAAGTCTCCGGGACGGTCACCGACCCCAGTGGCGCCGCGGTGGCGAAAGCGGCCGTAATCGTAACGAACTCCAGCACCGGCGTACGCCACACGACGATGACCGACGATCGGGGCTTTTATTCCTTCCCGGCTTTACCCGTAGGTAGCTATGAGTTGTACGTGACGGCTGGGGATTTTCGTCCCTACCGGAGCACGGGAATCGTGATTGATGCGAACAGCGCCGTAACCGTCGATGCCGCTCTCGAGATCGGCGACCGCTCCGAGGCCGTCACGGTGATCGACAGCGCGTTGCACGTAGAAACAACCAGCACGCAGAACGGTGAAGTCATCACCAGCGAGCAGATAACCGCCGTGCCGCTCAATGGCCGCAGCTTTACCGACTTGCTGTCGCTGCAGCCCGGAGTGGCCCCGCTCACTTCCATCACTTCCGACACCGTGCAAGACGTGGGCGCTTCCGCGCTCTCCCCCTCCGGCAATCTGAACCCAGGCACCATCTCGATCAACGGACAGCGGGAATTTGCCAATAGCTTCATCGTCAACGGCAGCGACGTCGAGGAAGACGTCAACAACGGTACCGCGGTCGTTCCCAATCTCGACGCCATCGCGGAATTTCGCATTCTTACCAACAGCTTTGACGCGGAATACGGCGAGTTCAGCGGCGGCCAGATCAACGTGGTCACCAAGGGCGGCACGAACGCCTTGCACGGCGACGTTTTTGAGTTCCTGCGCAACACGGACTTCGACGCGCGCAATTTCTTTTCGCCCACGCGGGGGGCCTTCAACCAAAATCAATTTGGCGGCACCATCGGTGGCCCGCTTCGCAAAGACAAGATTTTCTTTTTCGCGGACTACCAAGGCACGCGCCTGAGGCAAGGCATCGACAGCGGGAATATCGCGGTGCCGTCGGCGGCCGATCGCACCACCGGCAACATGTCCGACCAATTGAACTCCCAGGGCTTCACGCAATTGGGCTTCTGCGGCTCGCAGACCGACGCTGTCAGCATGAAAGTCTATGAAGATCTTTGTACCGTGAGCGGCCCGAACGTCGCGGCGCAACTTTCGCGCAAACTCGGGCATACGGTCACCGCCGGCGAGCCCTACTACTTCAACGGAAATTACATCAATCCCGTGAGCGGAGCGGAAACCGCGGGGTCCTGTACGAGTTCCGTGGCGGGCGCGGCTAACGGGTGCGTTTTCCCCGGCGCCACGGTGCCTTCCTCGGCGTGGAGTTCGCCGGGGACGAATTTACTGAAATACATTCCCGCGGCCAACCATGGCACCAGCACCTTCTCGACCTCGTCCTCGAACGAAACGCTGCGCGACGATAAAGGGGCCTATCGCCTGGATGCCAACTCCCGCTGGGGACTGCTCTCCGCCTACTATTTCGCCGACGATTTTTCGTTGAATAATCCTTACCCTACAGCGCAGGGCGGCGCGAACGTTCCGGGATTCAACGCTCTAAGCACCGGGCGTGCGCAATTGCTGAGTCTCGGCGCCACGACGACGGTCAGCTCCACCGCGGTAAACGAATTTCATTTTAGTTTCTTGCGCAATGCCATCGATTTGGGCAAACCAATCGGCGGAGTCGGCGTCAGTCTCGCGGCGCAGGGTTTCACCGTCGGAGCGGGAACCACCGGGATCGTTCCCCTAGCGCCCCAGACCGAAGGTGTCGAGAGCGTCGGCTTTAACAGCTTTACGATTGGCACCAACACCAACGAATTGAAGCAGACCGGCAATACGTTTCAGTGGCTCGATAACTTTTCCAAGGTGCTCGGGACGCACACGCTCAAAGTTGGCGGCGAATTTCACTACGACCAACTAGCCGTCAATCCGACCGCGCAATTCAACGGCAGTTTTCTTTTCTTTGGATCGGAAACCGGCTCGGACTTTACCGACTTCCTCCTGGGTACACCCACGCAGTACAACCAGAGCCAGCTGCAAGCCTTTTACGGTCGCAACAAATATGTGGGGCTGTATGCGCAGGATAGTTGGCGCATTTCCCGCAGTCTGACCTTCAACTACGGGCTGCGCTGGGACCGCATCGAGCCGTGGTATGAAAAGTACAATCAGATCGCCACCTTCGTTCCCGGCGAGCAATCCGTGGTCTTCCCCGGCGCTCCCGCCGGCATCGTGTATCCCACGGATCCGGGCATTTCTCGCACCCTGGCGCCTCCCGGAAATCGCGATTTCGCTCCGCGCGTCGGCCTGGCGTATTCACCGAGCGATTCCGGCGATGGCCTGCTGGCGAAAATTCTCGGCGGTCCGGGCAAGACCAGCATTCGCGCCAGCTATGGAATTTTCTATACCGCGATCGAAGCCCTCACGCTCGGCGTAAGCAGCGCCAACGCGCCCTACGGGACCACGTACACCAGCCCGGCTCCCCCGGAATTTGCAAATCCCTTCGTGACCGCATCGAGCGGCCAAGCTCTCCCACAGGTTTTTCCTGTGACGCTGGCACCCTTAAACTCGAGTGCCAGTCATCCGGATCTGAACGTCGATTGGTCGCAGTTTGAGCCCATCACCGGCCTTCCGAATTACCTCTCGACGAACCGCATTCCGTATACCGGGGAATACATGCTGTCGCTTGAGCGGGGGATGGGCGCGAACACCGTGCTCAGTTTCAACTACGTGGGCACGCAGGGGCACCGCCTCCTGGTAATCGAAGAAGCCAACCCGGGCAACCCCGCGTTGTGCTTGTTCTTGAGCAATCCCGCGAATTTGGCCGCCGGACAAACGCCCTGCGGACCGTTTGGCGAAGACTCGACGTACCTTGGAGCCAACGGCACGGTTTATAACGGCACGCGCGGTCCGCTCGGCTCGAATTTCGGCAGCAACGCCAATCAAGCCACCATCGGCAACTCCGATTACAACGCGCTGCAAATGACCTTGCGCCACACCAGCAAGAGCCTTACCGTGCTGGCGGGATATACCTTCAGCAAATCGCTGGATCAATCTTCCAACGTCGGTGAAGCGGTCAATCCTCTTGACCCTTCGCTCAGCCGCGCGCTCTCGTCCTTCAACGTCACGCATAATTTTGTGGTCAGCTACAGCTACCAGCTTCCTTTCGAGCGTTTATTTCGCGCCAGCAACCGCTGGACCGAGGGCTGGGAGCTTTCCGGAATCACCCGCTTCAGCTCCGGATTTCCCGTTACCCTGGTCAACTTCGGCGACAATTCCTTGCTTGGCTCCGAGCCTAACGGTATCAACAACTTTGGCGTCGACGAGCCGGACTATAGCGGCGGAGCGCTGCACCTAAATTCCAATCCTCGAAATGGCCAGCCCTACTTCGATATTTCGCAATTCAGCCAGAACGCCCTCGGCACGCCGGGCACTGCACGGCGCCGCTTCTTCTTCGGGCCGGGCTCCAACAATTTCGATATGGCGTTGCTCAAGAATGTGCACCTGACCGAAGCCAAGTCCCTGCAGTTGCGCCTCGAAGCTTTCAACGTTTTCAATCACGCGCAATTCTTCGGACCCCAGGCCGTTGATGGCAACATCGCCAGCCAGACCTTCGGTGACGTCATCAACGCCGCCCCGCCGCGCATTTTGCAGCTGGGCGTTAAATTCCTTTTTTAGATCACCCGCAGCCGCAACGACCCTTGAAAGGGTGGCTTCCGGTCCGCGGAGCCACTCTCTTTCAGAGCCACCTTCCCTCGCCCAAGCCGTCTAACATCGAAAAACTCGGGGGTGCGCATAAGAACAATTCGTGCGTACTTTTCTTGACGCTCTTGCTTTGACGCAGTTAGTGTAGTTGCACATATAGGTGGGTAGCGGTTTTCGTGGTGCAACTGTCTGCCGGGCATCCTGAGGGATTTTTGATGAGTTCCACAGTTCTCGTAGATGGGCTCGAAGATGTGTTTGAATTTGCCGACTTAAAGATGAAGGAGAGGGTGATTATGAGTGCAATCCGCAGCTTGCACGCGGCGGCGCTGGTGTGTCTGGTCGCGTTACTTTTTGTATTCGGCGCTGCCACCAATGCGCAAACTTTTCGCGGCACGATTCTGGGCACGGTGACGGATTCTTCCGGCGCCGCCGTGCCTGCCGCCACGGTCACCGTGAAAAATACCGGTACGGGGCTGACGCGCACGACCTCGACCGGGGAAGACGGCAGCTACGCGGTTCCGGAATTGCCCATCGGCACGTACACCGTCACGGTGACGCTCAGTGGATTTAAGAGCGGCGTAGTCACAGGTCTCGCCGTTGACGTTTCCAGCCAGGTGCGCGCGGACTTTGCGCTGCAGGCCGGCGACGTCGCGCAAAAAATTGAAGTGCAGGGCGACACTTTGCCCCAGGTGGATACGACGGAAGACACTCTCGGCGGCATTATCGAATCGCGCGTGGTCACCAATCTTCCCGTGAACGGCCGCGACTATCAAAAATTGATCTTCCTCGTTCCGGGCGTCACGGGTTCGCCGGACCAGATCACCGATTCGCCCGGCTCCTACGGCACCTTCTCCGTCAACGGCGCGCGTGGCCGCTCCAATAACTTCCTGCTCGACGGCACGGACATGAACGACGGCTACCGCAACGATCCAGCCATCAACGAAGCCGGCGTCTTCGGCACCCCGGCCACGATTTTGCCTCTCGAAGCCATCGCCGAATTGCGCGTGCTCTCGAATTTCGAAGCCGAATATGGCCGCAGCGCCGGCGCCGTCATCAACATCGTCACCAAGAGCGGCACCAACGGTTTGCACGGTTCAGGGTTCGATTTTTTTCGCAACACCGATCTGAACGCGCGCAACTATTTTAATTCCACGGTCAATTCGGTCACCGGCGGCAGCAATCCGCAGGACCCTTTCCATGACAATCAGTTCGGCGGGGCGCTGGGCGGACCCATCGTCAAAGACAAGACCTTTTTCTACGTGGACTATGAAGGCGTGCGCGAAGCGGGCGCGGAGAGCCTTTTGGCGTGTGTGCCAACGGCCGCCGACATCACTAACCACACTCCAGCCGGCGGCATCAATCCGGTCATCGAAAATCTTCTCAGCTCCGGCAAAGCCTGGCCGACACCAAATATCGGCGGTTCTTGTATCACCGCGCCAGGAGATGCCATAGCGCAGACCTTTGAGGCCGATAACACCTCGCTCACGACCAGGTTTTCCAACCGGGTGGACAGCGCCATCGTCAAGATCGACCACCAACTGAACGCCAGCAACCTTTTGACCGGCCGCTACTACATCGGCGACAGCACGCAGCTCTTTCCCCTGGCCCTGACGGGCGGCGGCTCGGTGCCGAATTACGACACCCTGACGCCTACCCGCGTCCAGCTTGTCGCCTTGTCTTACGTGAGCACGATTTCGCCGGCGGCCACCAGCGAAGTGCGGGTTGGCTGGAACCGCTTTGCGGAGGGATTTTTCCCGCAAGACCGCAGTTTCGATCCCTCCACCATCGGCTTGGATAACACGTCGTTTAGCAGCTCCGGAACTTTGGATCCTTACAACTTTGGGTTGCCGGTAATTGAGGTTGGACCGTTTGCGCAGTTGGGTTCTTCAGAGAGTGTTCCCCGGCAGCGCGTCGACACCAACTGGCACTATATCGACAATATTTCCTGGAAACACGGAAAGCACGACATCAAGTTCGGTTACGAATTCCGCCGTACCTCGGTATCGCAAATATTCAACGAACAAGCTCGCGGCTCGCTCGAATTCAACTCATTGGACAGCTTTCTTCAGGGTGTCCCCGACGGTGGCGGCGATCAAATCTCCGGAAACACCAACCGCAACAGCTTTGAGGATTCCCACGCCGCGTATTTCCAGGACAGTTACCGCTGGACGCGAAACTTTACTTTCAACTTTGGACTGCGCTACGACTATTTCGGCATCGTTCAGGATAAGCAGGGGAATTTCACCAACATCGATCCCAACACCGGCGCGCTCATCCTCGTCGGCGAGGGGCGCTTGTACCAGCCGGACTACAACAATTGGGCGCCGCGCGTCAGCGTGGCCTGGGACATCAG
>JBEKVU010000227.1:0-11070 GCA_049513775.1 Candidatus Acidiferrum sp. | reverse complement strand
TCGGAAACTTTATTATTGAGCAGATTCACCACCCGCATCCTCTGCCCCACCGTAAATCCCTGCGGCACAATCGCCAGACAGCCCTTCGCGCTCACGTCCACGGTAAAACCTTCGGTGTGCAGTGCGCGCCCGTCTTCCGTCCACTCCACCGCCAAGTTCACGCGCGAATTGATCCGCGAAACCGCGCGCGTATATTTCATGCGCTCTTCAAAATTTTCCGTATCTAGAAATGGCACAAGATTCTCCCGCCCGAAGTTGTGGCAGCCGCCTTCTGAGGCGGGCGCCTTTTCCAACCGGTCGTCGCGTTCTTTTGCGCTCTCTGAGCCTAGATTCGCCCTGCGCCTAGGTCAATGGAACTTCCCTCGCGATTTACTCCACCAGTAAACATGCCGCACTGTTTACTGCGCGTATGGCGGCACATCGACGTACCAATTTCGGAGTTTCCCGCTTTCGTTTGCCACTTCCCCGCGCACCGCTTACACTTTCCTCACCGACTCCCCATGATCACCATTTCCACCCTGCGCAAAGAACTCCGCCCCACCTTCCGCCTGGCGCTGCCACTCGTGCTCGCCGAAGTCGGCTGGATGTTCATGGCCATCGTGGACACCGTCATGGTCGGCCACTTGCCAAATAGCGCGACAACCATCGGTGCAGTGAGTCTTGGCTCGAACCTCTTCTCGGTCCTCGCGCTCTTCGGCGGTGGCCTCCTCATGGGCCTGGACACGGTCGTGGCACAGGCTTTCGGCGCCGGCCAGCGCGAAGACTGTCATCGTTCCATGGTCAACGGCCTCTACATGAGCATTGCGCTCGCTCCGATCCTTGCCGCGCCGGTATGGCTTCTCCCGCGCTTGCTTTCAGGGATGCATATCGAGGCCGGCGTCCTTGCTCTTACAATTCCCTACACCAAAGCACTCACCGTGGGTCTCTGGCCGCTGCTCCTCTATTTCGCCCTGCGCCGCTGCCTGCAAGCCATGGACATGGTCAAGCCGGTGGCCTTTGCTCTGATCACCGCAAATATCGTCAATGCATTGGGAAATTACGCACTGGTTTATGGGCATTTTGGTTTTTCTGCAATGGGCGCGGTCGGCTCAGGATGGTCCACCGCGTTTTCGCGTTCCTACATGGCCGGAGTATTGGTGGTCTATCTCCTGTGGTACGACCGCCGCCATCGCACCGAACTCCTCAAGACCCCCGTCGAAGTCGATCTCCGACGCATCAAGCGCTTGATCACCCTCGGATACCCAGCAGCCGTTCAATTTACGCTGGAGAGCGGCGTCTTCGCATTGGCTACCGCGCTCATCGCGCGGCTCGGTGCCGTGCCGCTGGCCAGCCATCAGATAGCGCTGAACACCGTCGCCACCACCTACATGGTCCCGCTCGGCATCGCTTCCGCCGCCGCCGTACGCGTGGGCCAAGCCATTGGACGAAGAGATCCCGTCGGCGCGGGCGAAGCCGGCGGCACGGCCATTTTTCTCGGCGCGGTATTCATGCTTTGCGCCAGCGCAGCTCTATTAATTTTCCCGCGCTGGATCGCGCGCATTTATACGCCGGACGAAGTCATCATCCGTAGTACCATCACGCTTTTGGCCGCGGGAGCCGCGTTCCAACTTTTCGACGGCCTGCAGACCGTCGCCACCGGCGCGCTACGTGGTGCGGGAGACACGCGTACGCCCATGTTCTGCCATTTCTTCGCCTATTGGGTGTTGGGCCTGCCCCTGGGCTCGTGGCTGTGCTTCCGCCGTCACTGGGGCGCCTTCGGCCTGTGGTCCGGCCTCAGCCTAGCCCTAATTTTAATCGGAATTGTGCTGCTGTTGGCCTGGCGCAAAAAAGTGGAGTGGCTGGTCGCCGCAACCGCAGAACAACGATCCGTCGCCGCCGCCGTGTAGCGGCCGCCTTCTGACGCGGTCGCTACACGTTTCAGCCGACAAACATAGCCCTACATCTTATACCGCCCAAGATCGTCGTCAGACAGTCCCTCAAGATAATTCCGCAACTGTTCGTTGGTATTCCGTTCAGTAAGCGCACTCGAAACCTTGGCATTCTTCAGCACCCGCTCATCCACAAAAATCGGACAATCCATGCGCAGCGCCAACGCCAGCGCATCGCTGGGCCGCGAATCGATCGTCATCATCTGTCCTTCGCGCTCCACCCAGATAATCGCGTAAAACGTGTCATCCTTCAGATCGTTGACCACAATTTTTTGCACGCGCACATCCAGCCCGAGAAACACGTTCTTCAGCAAATCGTGCGTCATGGGCCGCGGCGTTTCCACTTTTTCAATTTCCAGCGCGATGGCATTCGCCTCGTAAACGCCCACCCAGATCGGCAAAATCGCCTGCCCTTGCACGTCCTTCAGCACGACGATCGGCATATTCGTCACCGGATCCATCATCAGCCCGCGAATCTTCATCTCGACTTCCATGGGGCCTCCGTAGCTTGCCGACCACGACTACAACAAATTTACAAGACGTGTTCACCGATCAAACTGGCCGGGCCCGCGTCCGTCACTCGCACATTCACATACGTCCCCAGCAAATTCTGCGCCGGCGAAGTGAAATTCAGCACGCGATTCGACGACGCATGCCCCGACCAGCGATTCTCCCGCCGCGATTTTCCGCTGACCAGCACTTCCATCGTTTGCCCAATCATTTTCGCGTGCCGCGCGGACTGCATTTCGCTTTGCGCCTTCTGCAACACCGCCAGCCGCCGGCTCTTTTCTTCTTCAGAAATAGCGTCCGGCATGGCCAGCGAAGGAGTATTCGGGCGCGGCGAATATTTGAACGCGAACAGCGCGTCGAAGCGCACCTGCTCCAGTAACGCGAGGGTCTCCTGAAAATACTTCTCGGTCTCGCCCGGAAAGCCCACGATAATATCCGTGGTAATGCTGATCTCTCGCTTCGCCGCGCGAATCAGCGCGATTCTTTCAATATATTCTTCGCGCGTGTAGGTTCGCGCCATGGCGCGCAAAATTTCACTGGAGCCCGATTGCACCGGCAAGTGTACGTGGTCGCAAAGTTTGGGCTGCCTGTCGATGGCCGCCACAATATCCGGAGTAAAATCACGCGGATGCGAGGTGGTAAAGCGCACGCGGCGAATTCCGGCAACCTCTGCGACCGCAAGCAACAACTCGGAGAATTTCATCCTTCGCGAAGTAGGATCCGCGTAGGAATTCACCGTCTGCCCCAGCAGTTGCACCTCGGAATATCCGAGTTCCGCCAACTCCCGCACTTCACGCAAGATCGCGTCGCTCGCGCGGCTGCGCTCCGGCCCACGAGTAAACGGCACCACGCAATAGGAACAAGCCTTGTCGCATCCTTCGATAATGGTCAGAAAAGCACGAAAAGGATTGTCGCGCCGGGTAATCTCCGTTTCAAACGTCTCGTCCGTATCATTGTCCAGTCCGGTGACGCGCCGCTCTCCCGCCTCCAGCTTGTCTAGCATTTCCGGAAGCTTACGGTAGCTGGCCGAGCCGCACACCAAACTGACCCACGGCGCCCGCTTAAAAATATCTTCGCCTTCCTGCTGCGCCACGCAACCAAGCACGCCGATGATTTTGTTGGCGTCTGACGACCCGCGAAATTCTCCCAGCCGCGAAAAGACTTTTTGCGCGGCTTTTTCGCGAATGCTGCACGTGTTGTACAGAATCACGGAAGCATCGGCCGGCGTCGCGACCTGCTGATACCCGCGCGAAACCAGTACTCCAGCCACTTTTTCCGAATCGTGGTCGTTCATCTGGCAGCCAAAAGTTTCCAGGAAAAAAGTTCCCGATGCGGCAAAACCACTTTGTACCACGCGGGACTCCACCCGGGAAGTTGGATGCACCGCGGCGTGAGAAGCCGTGCCGGTCAGCGTTTCCAGCGCCACATGAAAAGTTTTTTCCATCTCTTGCGCAGTTTATCACAGCTGGCGGCACCTTCTTGGCCTCCTTGCGGCATCACATAAGCATGCAGGTCAGGCTGCGCCAATGGCGAAATTGCAATTTCCTCACTTGCGTCGGCGGAATACCGTTCGCTGTGGCCGGTCAATCACCATTTATTCCATCGTGGTACTGAGGGGTACACCATTCTTCTGTTCTCCGCGTTACTCATCACCGACATCGGAAATGTTCTTAGCCAAACGGGCTGGGTGGCCCGCGTCGTTCTCGTCCTCCTGCTGGTCTTCTCGGTAGTGTCCTGGGCCATGATTTTTCAGAAGCTTGGCCTTTTCGCGCGCATCGCCCGAGAGAGCAATCAGTTCCTGCGCATCTTCCGCGCCACGCGTGGCGTCGCTAATCCGCAAGCGCTGGCCTCCGCAGGTTCGCCGTTTGCCTCTGTGTACGCCTCGGGATTTCGCGAACTCCAGAGCCAGATCGGCACCGGCAATCCCACCCAGGATGGCCATTTAAAAAGCTTGTCCGCCGTCACCGTCAGCATGCAATTAGCCGCCGCGGAAGAAGTGCGTCGCGCGGAAAAGGGCATGTCCTGGCTCGCCACCACCGCCTCGGTTTCCCCCTTCATCGGACTCTTCGGCACCGTCTGGGGCATCATTGACGCCTTCTCCGGCCTAGGCAACGCCGGCGCCGCCACCCTGCGCGCTGTGGCTCCCGGCATTTCTGAAGCCCTCTTCACCACCGCCGCCGGACTTTTCACCGCCATTCCCGCGGTCATCTTCTATAATCAGTTCTTGCAGAATATTCGTGATTTGGCCCAGCGCCTGGACAGTTTCGCGCTGGAAGTAGCCGCGCAGATCGAGAAGACATTCAACTGAGATCCGGGCCTTCGCGCGCCGGTCAATCACATGCCGCAAATTAAACAAACGCAAACGTCCCTCGCCGAGATCAACATGGTCCCGTTCATCGACGTGGTGCTGGTCCTGCTCATCATCTTCATGATTACCGCGCCCATTCTTCAATCGGGCATCGAAGTGGACGTCCCAAAAACCAAAACCGTCCACCAGATTACCGAGCAGCATCTGGTCATCACCGTAGATAAAGCGCAGCGCATCTACCTCGGAGACACCCCGGTAAACATTCACGAACTCGGCGACAAGATTCACGCGCAACAGAAAAAGCCGGAAGACACGATTTATTTGCGCTGCGACGAAACCGTCCCCTTTGGAGCTTTCGCCACCGTCGTCGATTCCCTGCGCCAATCCGGTATCAACAACATCAGCATCGTCACGCAGCCCATTACCGAGCGCGCCCGCACGCGCTGAACGATCCGCGAACCATGAATAGCGCCATCGCCAATTCGCAGTTCGCCCCGGACGACGAGGTCACTTTCACAAAATTCCTCGTCTATTCCGGTGCGTTGCATGGACTGGCGGCGCTGGCCATCGCGGCTTCCATCTATTTTAATTTTCACGGCAGCCAGTGGGCTGGTGAAGGCGGCGATCTCGGCGGTACCAAAGTAAATCTCGTCAGCTCCGCCGGCATTCCCATGCCGCGTCCGGTCATTCCTACCGAAAGCCAAGTAGTCGACCCCTCCATGGGGCTAAACCAAGTCGAACCTCCCACACTCGAACAACCGGCGCCCGACGTCACAAAACTACCGACCTTTGAAAAAGAAAAACCGCTCCCACCTTCGCACAAATCCAAAATCGACAAGCGCCCACCGCCACCTCCGAACGCTGTGCCTTACGGTGGAGGCGGCAATCCGAACATTCCCACCGGCTATTCACAAAATCCCGGAGGCTCCTCAGGCGTGGCCATTCAAGGCCAAGGCGGCAGCGATTTTGCCACTCGTTACGGCTGGTACATCTCCGCAGTGGTGCGAAAGATACAATCCAATTGGGACGAGAACACCATTGACCCAACCGTCCGCGCCCAGCATCGCGCGAAAACCACCGTAGAATTCACCATTCTGCGCGACGGCACGGTAAAAAATCTTCGTATTTATCAGGGCAGCGGCAACAGCTCGATGGACAATTCCGGATTGCGCGCAGTGCTGAGCGCGGGATCGATGCCCCCACTGCCTAACGACTCAAACGATACCCATGTCGACGTCACTTTCGATTTCGATCTGAGCTTGAATAAATGATCTTGAATAAATGAATCACGCCGACGTTTCATCTCGGTCTGGAGGTCTCACTTGAATCACTTCTACAAGGTTCGCTTACTGCCACTGCTATTTTTTGTTTTGCCCGTTGCCGCCGTCGCCCCGTTCGCTCAGGCGCAAGATTGGTTCCATGCGGCCACTGGTCTCGGCGACGCCAACAAGCCCCGCGTCGCCGTCGCCGATTTCGGCCCCCGCGCCGACGCCGCCAAACCGCACGCTGCCCTCTTCACCCAAGTCGTCCGCGACGACCTACAATTCAGCGGCATTCTCGAATTCGTCAGCCCCAGCGTCTATCCCACAACTTCTCCCACCGTTCCCAACGAACTCCGCAACCTCGATTGGACCAACGCCCCCGCCAACGCCAACATGGTAGCCTTCGGAAACGTCGTCGAGTCTCCCACCGAAGTCGACATTCAAGCCTGGCTCTACGATGTGCGCAACCCTTCCGCGCAAGCCGTCGTCGGCAAAATTTATCGCGGCACGGCATCCGATTCCCAAGTCCGCAAATTCGCCCACCAGTTCGCCGATGAAATCATCAATAAATTGTCCGGCGGCCTTCCGAGCGTCGCAGGAACGCAAATCGCCTACGTCAGCGAGCACGGAGGCTCCAAAGAAATTTGGGTCATGGACTACGACGGCGCGAATCAGCATCAGCTAACCAATCTCCACTCCATCTCGCTGACCCCGCGCTGGTCGCCGGATGCTTCGCGCATTGCCTTCACCTGCTTCGCAAAATTTAACAACGTCACCGGTCCGCAAATCTGCATGTACTCCATGGACGCCGGCAAAGTAGTTTCCTTCCCGCGCTTTCGTGGTACCAACAGCACCCCCGCATGGTCGCCCGACGGCACTCAATTAATTTTTTCGTCATCGATGCAGGGCAATCCGGAGCTATACGCCACGGACGCCAACGGCAGCCATCCCAAGCGCCTAACCTTCTCAAACGCCGTAAGCACCTCGCCCGCATGGAATCCGAAGACCGGGCAGACCATCGTCTTCGTAGGCGATCGCGGCGGCGTTCCAAAGCTCTATTCGATGAGCGCCGACGGCACGGACACCACCGAGCTGGATGTTCCAGATAAGGGATATCTCATCGATCCGGCCTGGGCCCCCAATGGCCAGCTCCTGGCCTTCAGTTGGCGGCGACCGACCGGCAACTACGACATTTACATCATGGACGTCGCCACCCGCCAGATCATCGAAATCACCCGTGACTCCGGACGTAACGAGCGCCCCAGTTGGGCCCCCGACGGCCGCCACATCGTTTTCGAATCCACCCGCGCGGGCAGCCGCCAGATCTGGACCATGCTGGCTGACGGCTCGCAAGCCCATCAGCTCACCACTACGGGGCACAATGAATCGCCCAACTGGTCGTCGCGTTGATTTTTTCGCGCAAAGGTTGCCACTTTTGCAAATTTCCCGCATCCGTCTCTGTATACGATGTATAATATATCGTGACACGAGATATCGCCCAGACCGACCCCGCAGGTGGTAGCATCAAGCCGCCAGCAAAGCGCAGAAGAGCAAGAGATCCTAAATCTCGAGGAGAATAGCAATGAACCAGGTCACGCGACCGCACTACAAGGCCCTGTTTTGTCTGACGCTCGCCGCCGCAATCTTTACCTTTGGCTGCTCGAAAAAACCCGTAGCCTCCACGCCGCCGCCGGCGCCCTACACGCCGCCGCCCGCGACGCCCACGGTGACACTGCAAGCCAATCCGACTTCGATCAATCAAGGCGACACTTCGACGCTCAACTGGTCCTCGACGAACGCCACGCAATTGACCATCACGCCGGACGTCGGTCAGGTGACTGCCGAAGGCTCGACCAAAGTCACGCCGACTAGCTCGGTGACCTATTCCATCACTGCCACCGGTCCCGGCGGCTCGGCGAACGCCAGCGCCCGCATCACCGTGGCCACACCTCCTCCTCCTGACAACGGCACCAGTTCCGACCTGACCGATGCCCTGTTCCTCAAGGAAGTGCGCGACGCCTACTTCGATCTCGATAAAGCCGACATCCGTCCGGACGCTCGCGAAGCTCTTTCGCACACCTCTGAATTCCTACGCAACTATCCGCAACTCAAGGTGACCATCGAAGGCCACTGCGACGAGCGCGGCTCGACCGAATACAACCTCGGCCTCGGCGACCGTCGCGCCGCCGCCGTAAAGCAGTACCTCATCTCCCAGGGCATCTCCGCCGATCGCCTGAGCACCGTCAGCTTCGGCAAAGAAAAGCCCTTCTGCACCGAAAGCAACGAAGAGTGCTGGCAGCAAAACCGCCGCGGCCACTTCGTCAAAGCCAACTAACCGCGTCACCGGTCTTTGCCTTTCTAGGGGCGCAGCAAGGCTGCGCCCCATTTCAGCAAGCGGTAAGACTTCAGGGTAACGGGTTTTTTCCTTTTGTAGTGGCGCAACATGCTGCCCGGTTTTGCTCTTGCTTCCGTCTTGAATCCGCCGCCTTCTCTCGGGCGTAAGCAATTTTGCTTGCTGTCAAAACCGCCCCCGGCTTACCCCCTACGGCGGTAAGCGCGATCGCACCCGGGAAAGCATCTCTAGCAGCCGCTTTCTGTTGGCCCCCGCGTTTGGTGGAGGCGGTCACCTTTCCCCACCACCAATCCGATCGTTCGTTGGCCCTTCTGCCTGTCGGTTTTGGATTGGTCGCCTCTCCCCAACACGCACGCAACCCAATCGCTCTTGCTCACCAACCTCTCTGCCGTTACAGTAGAATTAGCTCTCAGCCCCAGCATCTCCGCGGTTCTGCCGCACCGGCGCCCTGCGCCGCCACGAGCCAGCAGGCTCTTCGAGGAGGAAGTTGAATGCGCATCCGTAATCTTCTAATTTTCGCCGCCGCGGTAGTCGGCGGTATTTTCCTGGGCAGTGCCCTCGGACCACGTCCCGTCGACGCCGTGTCCCGCGAAATGATCGACCTGCAGCACGATGTCACCTCGCTCCTGCAAGGCCAGAAAGACATGGCCACGCAAATCACCCAAGACCACACCGTGATGAAGACGCTCATCGAACAATCCAGCGACAACGTCGGCAAGCTCAACGCCACCATGAGCTCCGTGCAAAAATCCGTGCAGGACGTGCAGGCCAATTCCGGCGCGCGCCTGGATACCATGTCCACGCAAGTACAAGGCCTCTCCGACAATTTGGAAGAGATTAAGTCGCGCTTGGGCAAAGTGAATCAGCAGCTCGTCGATCTGCAAAACACCGTGCAGAGCCTCGACGCAAAGATTTCCGGCGCCTCCCCGACTGCCGGCGCACCCGGAAACCCCGGAGCCCTAAACGGTTCGCCCGCGGGCGGACCGGGCGATCCCGTCGACGCAGGCTCTGCACCTTCGGCGAACACGCTCTATTCCAACGGCCTGCGCGACATCACCAGCGGGAAATATGACCTAGCCCGCTCTGAATTCCAGGATTATTTGAAATTTTACAGCACCACAGACTTGGCATCCAACGCCCAATTTTATCTCGGCGAAATCGCCTATTCGCAAAAGCAATACGATGTATCGGTAGTCGAATACGACAAAGTCCTAACCAACTATCCAAAAAGTTTCAAACTAGGCCCAGCCCACCTAAAAAAGGGATTGGCGCTCATCGAACTAGGCCAAAAACAAGCCGGCATCAAAGAACTCCGCGAAGTCGTAAAGCTGTTCCCCAATTCCGACGAAGAACGCCGCGCCCGCGCAAAACTAAAGGAAGTAGGCGCCCCCACCACCGCCTCGCGGTAAGTAAATTGTCATTCTGAGCGAAGCGAGGTGCGGTTCCACCGCGTTTTAGGCGATGAGTCTGCTTTCAGCAGCGCCAGCAACCAACCCTCCGCGATCACTCAAACACCATTACCGCGGCCACTTATCCGCCGGCACACTCTTCTTAATCGTCTCCAAATTCTGAAATCCCGGCTTAATCACTGTCTCCATCACATTCTCTCGCGTCACCACTACCGACCTCACAAAATAAGCCGGCACCGTCTTCTTCCCATCAGATATAGCATCTGTAGTCGCGACAGGCTCTTTCCGCGCCAAACTCACCGCCACCTCCGCAGCCTTCGCCGCCAGCGACCCAATCGGCTTATAAATCGTCATCGACTGCGTCCCATTCAATATCCGAATAATCGCCGCCAGATCGGCATCCAGCCCAGACACCAGAATCTTCCCCGCAAGCTTTCTCTCCTCAAGCGCCTGAATCGCTCCCCCAGCCGTTCCATCATTAGCTGCCAGCACCGCCGCAATCTCACCATGCGCCGCATCAATCGCTGGAGCCGCCCCGGCATACGCCTCGACGGGATTCCAATCCTTCGACCAAACCTCCGCCACCACGTGAATATCGCCGCGATCGATATATGGCTTCAGCACCTTCAGATGCCCCTCATGTATGAGCCGCGCGTTGATGTCGACCGGCGACCCTTCCACCAAAATGTAATTGCCCTTGGGCGCCAACTTCACAAGGGCGGCAGCCTGCAGCACGCCAACATACTCATAGTCCGGCCCGGCGAAATAATCGATATCGCTGTCAGGAATCAGCCGGTCGTAGCAAACCACGCTGACATTCTTGGCCTTCGCTGCGACCACGATGCGCGCAGCTTTCTTCGTGTCGTGCGCCACCAGCACAATCGCACGCACGCCGGAATCAATAAGCTTCTGCGCCTGCTGCAGCTGCAGTTCGTCGTCTCCGTCCGCGCTTTCTGAAACGACTTCCGCGCCCAGCTCTTTACCCCGTTTTTGCAAGGAATCGGCATCCGTCTGCCACCGTTCCACCTGGAACGAATCCACCAGGAAAGCAATCTTCACCGGCGCAAGGTCAGCGTTGTTAGTGCGAGCGCGCGCAATCGCCCCGATGGACGCGACAGCCCCCAAGACGCACACCGCCGAACACAAAATTCTTCGATTCGCTACACTCATATTTTCCTCGAGGAAAGCTGCCGCCAGTGTCACACCTGCAAATGGGGCGTACAACGACGCAGCTCTGCGAGTTGCTCGAATAGTGGTTGTCGGTTACGCACCGTCCAGACGGACAGTAGGGCGGGCCAAG
>JBEKVU010000226.1:0-7070 GCA_049513775.1 Candidatus Acidiferrum sp. | reverse complement strand
ATCGTAGAAGAAGATCGCGTCGCCATGCCCGAACATAATGTGGTTGGCGCCCGTGCCGCCTTGCACCGACTGATGGAAGTTGTCGCTCATCGCGTAGTTGTCCGCGAGGCTCTTAAAATAGGGCACGTCGCCTTGCTGCACGTTGTAGAAGCCGAGAGCCGTCGAGCCCTCACCGGTGGTCGAAGCTCCGGGCGTGTTCGGCAAATAGTTCGTGGTGAAGCAGGGTAGCGCGGCATTGTCAGAGGAGCACAGCGGCGCTTGCGTCTCGCCGTTCGTTCCCGCGCCCACCGTTACCTCGACCCACGAAAACAGCTTGGCGTTGCAACCGGAAGGATTGTCAAAACTGGAATGATCCAGCCCGCAGTTCAGTTGTTGCCACATCTGGTAGAACCGGTGTACCGGGCTGGCCGCGTAGGCGTCATAGTCAAAGCTCTTGCTGTTGGTCAATTGAAACGGACCGGCAGGCAGCGAGGTCGCGTTGGTGATGCGGGTATCTGGTGTCTTGCTCGTCAGCCCAGTTCCGCCGCTGAGCAGGTCGGGGTAGTAGGCGGGATCCAAACCGTTTTCCGCTGTCTGGGCTAGCTCCAAGCTTCCGGCGCACTGCGTAATCGGGGTACCGGCTGCGCAGACGTTCGGAACGTAAGAAACTTTGGCGCCACCTACGAGCGGTGCGGGCAGTTGATTGTTGGGAAAGTCGCTCTTCGGCGGGTTGAGCAGGAAGCTATCGGTGCCGCCCAGGTCGGATGCAGCTAGCTGGTGCGCTTCGTTGAACTTCGGTCCGGGAATTGCATTCTTTTCGCTGTCCAGCTTGATGATGCCCTTGGAAAGCAGATTATCCACCGTCTCACCGTTTTTCGGCTGGTACGTGGCGAACACGTGATCGAAGCTACGGTTTTCTCCGATGATCACAATCAAGTGCTTGATGGGGCTGGTCGTGTGGTTGCTGTTGTCGGCTGCTTGCGCACTGGGCGTCTGAGCGTTCACAATCGGTGCGCCCACGGAGAACTGGAGCAGCGCAACGGCGGTTAAGCCGACGCGGACTCCGTCCATCGTATAGGACGCAAGACTCTTTAACTTCATTCAATTACCTCCCGGAATGTTGAATATGCAGGACTGCACCTCAAGTGTTGTAACGGCCGGGTGTTGCATTTGAGTGTTGGCAAGGTTAAAGCTGTGTTACAAAAATTGCAACAGCGGGAAGCGTGTTGGAGTCCACAAGAAAAGACCGGCTCAACAACCGCTCACGAACGGATTTACGAAGATGAAATGGGCGTCCCGGCCGGTCACCGCGCGTGACGCGGTCCCTCGCGGAATGAGAAAAGGTCGAATAAGTCTCCGATGGCCGGGCTATTTAGCGGTATGTAGGGATTCGAGGAGTGCACTTTCGGGTTGGGGAAATTATCCCGGCTACGTTTGCTGACCGGCTCGACTCGCCAGTTTCTCTCGATAAACTTCAATATCGAAACGTGATCCGTGTAGTCGTGAGAAATGTGCCCGGCCTTGGTGTACGGCGACACCACAATGAGCGGGATGCGCGTGCCATCGCCAAAAAAATCCACTGCTTGCACGTATCCCGAATCGTAATATCCGCCGCCTTCATCAAACGTAATGAAAATCGCCGTGTCCTTCCACAATGCGGGATTCGCCTTCACCGCATCCACAATTTTTTTGGTGAATCCCTCGAACAAATTCAATTTGGACGACGCCGGATGCCCATCCACCAGTCCGCTGGGTTTTACGATCGAAACCGCCGGAAGGTTGCCGCTGACAATGTCCGCATAGAGATTCTCCGTGTCCTGGACATGCGCGGTGCGTATCACAGTATCGGCCATAATCGAGGTGTCGTACTGAAACGGATTACAAATATTGCAGTAGCCGTCCGCATTCGCGCCCACCGCATGGTAATTCTCCTGGTACGGATCCTTCAGGTAGCGGTTCCAATCGGCGCCATAATATTTCCAGGAGATTTTTTTCTCATTGAGGCGGTCGGCTATGCTGGGAACGGAAGACGGCGGAATCGTAAAAACCGTGTTGCGCTTGTCCGTGTCCGTGAAGGCGTTCGTTCCATCGCCGAAGTATCCGGGGTTGTAGTTGTTTAGCAGGTAGTACCGGCCCGCCTCGCAGTGCGGATCAATGGGGCGCGGCAGCGATCGCAAATATTTGACCACCGCGGAAACTCCCGGCTGCGTCGCATCGGAGCAATTGCTGTACGACCCTCCTCCATACGAAGGCTTGCCAAGTGACCCGCCGCCATAACCATCCTCCGTATACCAGTTGTTCGTTCCCGGAAGCGGATTCGGATTCTCCACTTCATCCACTGTGCCTTCGTTTGGCGTACCCTGGGCTACTTTCACGTTGTGCGGCGGCTCTGCAGGATGCCCGGCGCCGTCGCTGAACCAGATCACATCGCCATGCCCGAACATGATGTGATTCACGCCGGTGCCGCCTTGCACCGACTGATGAAAATTGTCGCTCATCGCATACTCGTCCGCGAGGCTCTTGAAGTATGGCGCGTCGCCTTGTTGCACGTTATAGAAGCCCAACGCCGTCGAGCCTTCGCCCGTGGTAGTCGCCATCGGCGAATATGCCGTGCTGAAATTCGGCGGTTGCGGCTGCCCGTTCTTTCCCGCGCCCACGCTCACCTCCACCCACGAAAATAATTCACCGGTGCACCCGGAGGGGTTTTCTTTTGAGGCTCGCTTGGCGCTGCAGTCCAATTGCTGCCACATCTGGTAAAAGCGATGTACGGGACTCGCGGCGAACGCGTCATACGGCACGCCAGGCGTGAGTTGAAATGGCCCCGCAGGCAAAGCATTGACGTTGGCGATGCGCGTGTCGGGCACACCGCTCTTCAAGCCCGTCGCTCCGCTCAATAAGTATGGATAGTAGTCCGCAGGCAAACCGTTTTCCGATGCCTGGGCGTCGGCCAGGTTAGCGAATTCCGGTTTCGTCGCGCCTCCCGCGAGTGGCGCAGGGAGGCGGTCGTTCGAGAACTCCATTTTCCCGGGACTCAATAAAAATGGATCGTCTCCGGCATCTTGTGCGGCCAATTGCTGCGCTTTTTTGAAATTAGGTCCGGGCGCGCCGGAATCCGTAACGATTCCCTTCGACAGAAGATTCCACACCGTCTCCCCATTTTTCGGTTTGTAGGTGGCAAAGACGTGATCGAAGCTACGGTTTTCCCCGATGATCACAATGACGTGCTTGATCGGTGTGCGCGTAGTTCCATGAGTCTGCTCTTCATTAGCGCGGGCCGAAGGCGCTCCAACGGCAAGCTGCAACAGCGCAAGAGCCACCAGTCCAGTGCGAAAACTTTCGAGGCTGCAAACCGCCAAGCGTTTGAATTTCATCCACGTTTCTCCGCGAGGATAAAATCTAACAGCTTCTTGCTGGAGGCGGGAATCGCGTCGCCGTTTCGCCCCGCCGGTTATTCCCGCGGGGGACTCTCGTGACCGCCCGTAATCCGCGGCGAAGCATTCGGCAAGCCGGGCGTCCTGGCCTTTTCACCGTGGTTCGCCGGTTCCACGCGGATCAGTCCCATCATCCCGCCATCCTCATGTTCCAGCAGATGGCAGTGATACACGAACGTTCCCACGGTGTTCGGATCGCGAAAATCCATTCGCAGTTTCACGCTCGGATACGCCAGCCCACGATTGTTGAAATACGGCACGTTTACCGTATCGCGCAGATACGGCTCGTCGATCGGTATGCCCGACCATTCCAGCAACAGAAAATGTATCTGGTGAATGTGAAAGGCATGCAGCTCCGTAGAGCGATTCTCGATAATCCAGTCCTCCACGTCACCCTGTTGTACCACGATATTCGGCACATCGTTTGCCGGGTCAAACGGGGTCGGCGTCTCTCCATCCACAGTGATGTAAAAAGTGGTCGCGCTGTTCGGGTCGTTTGGATTTTCTAGCTTCTCGGAGAAATACAAATGCCGCACCCGCGTGGGCACCACGCTTCCCAGCCAGGGTACCGTCGGCGGCGGAAGCGGTTCGGGAGTAGATGCCAGCACGGACTGCGGCTCCGCCGCATCCTCCTCCGCCGTAATCAAAGCCAGCGCGCGATTCGGATCGTTCTCGCCACCCTGTCCGGTATCCACCGTGCGCGTCACGAACAGCCCCGGCATGCCTGCCGGCGGACCGTTCAGGATAAATTCCACGCGCGCTCCCGGCGGCACTCCGAGGTGATCGCGCCACTCAATCGCATTCGCCGGGTTGCCGTTCGTATTGATGGGCACGCCATCGATCGCCACAATTCCAAGTTTTTGCGGCACTTTCCTGAACAGCAGCGCAAGATTCAGATACGTCACTGAGGAAGCGTTCAGCACCCGCCACAGTTGCCGTTCATTCGGCTTCATCTTGATCGACGCCACAGGATAATCGGGATACGGCACGGGCACGAAATTCACCGACAAATCCTTTGCCGGTTTGCCAAATCCCGTCCCGTTGTTCCCCGAGTCTCCATCGCGATCGATGAGCATGCGCGGCACGACCGGCTCGGACTTCGATGGCGGCGCGTTGGGATTCATCAAATCCTGATCGCGGATCACCAGCACGCGCTCCGGCAAGCCCGCCACGTCGTGATTGGCGCGCTCGAGCCCTTCGACGATCAGCGCACCCGAAGCTCCGCCCACCACTTGCGCTTTGCTGAATCCGTGTATGTGCGGGTGATACCAATACAGTCCCGGCGGCTCGTTCGCCGGAATACGAAATCGGTATTCGAACGCAGGATCACCGGGCCGAATCGCCGTCTTCAAGACCTCGTCTTGGTGACACACCGCCGGCACCGTCAGCCCATGAAAATGTAAATTTGTCGACGTCAGCGACATCGAAGCGCTGTTGCACGGATCGCCCGCGGAATTTAGGTGCGCATGCATGTGACCAGAATTTGCAGCCCTGGACGCAATAGGTGCTCCTGCGCCACTTGCCGCTCTAACAGCCGGAGCCGCCGCCGCGTCTTCGTACCCCGTCAAATCATTCTTGAGATTCAGGATCAAAAGGTCCCCAGGATGCAGTCGCAGCGTCGGCGATTGGTTCCCATCGGCCAGCAGATAGCAGTAACGCGTCGAACCATCCTTCTCGCGAAAATTGCGCACTGTCAAATCCACCTTCAACACGCCGTTTGCGCTGCGCAAGTCTTCCGGCTCCGGCACGGTGCTGCCGGGCGCGGGCCGCGGACACGGATCCGGCGGAACTTCCTGTGCGCGCACTGTCGTAACCACCGGACCAACGCCTAAGGCCAGCGCTAGGAGAATCACCAACCGGGATCGCTTCGTTCCCATCGCGCGGTGCAAAGCTATGCAGCGGAAAACTTTAGCCAAGCGAAGAGCTCTGTTTGCGGGCATCTCGGTTATATTCGTGCAGCCGGACTGCAAGGTCGTGCTGGGAATGCCGACTCTGTCTTGGGCTATCGCGGAACATCAAGCCTAGCCGCTCCGCGTTACAGGATTGTGACTCCGCTATTACGGCCTTGTCACGCCGCAAATTTCGCTTATCTCGCCAGCCGCAAAAAAAGAAAAAAGCGGCGCGAGCCGCTTTTTTGGATAACGCATTCCTGGTTGTTCGATACTCGCAAAAGATTTACTTCGCCGCCTTTGCCTTCAGTCCGTTGTACGCCAGCGACAGGCGCGACTTATACCGGTTCCCCGTGTTTTCGTGCAGCACGCCCTTCGTAATCGCGCGGTCAATCGCCGCCATCGTGGGATGTAGCAAATTGCCGACCGCCGTCGAATCTCCCGCAGTGATCGCCGTGCGCATGCGCTTCATAAAGCTGCGAACGCGCGTACGATTCGCGCGGTTCACATCAGCGCGCTCGCGAGCCTGCGCCGCGCGCTTCAATACTGACTTTTTCTTTTTCTTAATCTTCGTTGCCTGACCCTGCGCCATCTATTGCTCCTTAGTGTTCTCGCTCAAACCATTAATTTTAGGTTACGCTCCCAGCGAAGTCAATCGCCTTGCGAACGCAGCCTAGCCCCGAGCTGCTTCAATTTTCCCTGACCCGGCGCTCGCTCTGCGTTTTTTCCTGGCCCTTTCCGTGCATTGAGCGCATCTATCGAAGCGGTCCGCCCCACACCACTCGATCGAGGAGCACCTCCATGTCGCCCAATCCCGTCAACGGCATCGTCACCAAACCTAGCTCCCACACCGTCGACCAAACCGTCGAAAAATTGAAGGCCATGCTCCAAGCCAAAGGCATTATGCTCTTCGCGCTGATTGATCACAGCGGCGAAGCTGAAAAGGTCGGCCTGAAAATGCCCACAACCCAGCTCTTGATATTTGGCAATCCGAAAGGCGGAACGCCGCTTATGCTCGCCGCCCCCAGTCTAGCCATCGATCTCCCGCTAAAAATCCTAGTAGCCGAAGGCCCCGACGGAAAAGTCTCCATCTCCTACAACGCGCCCGAATATCTCCAAACTCGCCATAACATTCCCGCTGACCTCTTGCCGAACATCGCCGTAGTAGCCACCCTAGCGGAAAAAGCCGCCGAATAGTCACCGCCGCGTATGCGTGGGCTCTCGCTTTGCGCATGCCCGAGCCTAATCCGAAAGCTCGCGACGCGCGTAATACACTTATGACTGCCCACGGGTGCACGTTAGCAAAACGTGGCGCCGGAAAGCCCAGGTCGAACCCAGCCCACTTGGAGTGCTTTTCACGAAGAGCAGTCACGAAGCTGTAACGTTCCGGCTTCCAGATTCACTACCTGTTGGATTAAACCGAGCAGCCGCATGTGCGGTGGTGACCTAAAGGTGGGCTATGACCAATATCTACGCGCTCAAATATGAACTGAACGGATCCGACGGCGAACTCATTCTCAATGCCTTGAATCAAGGCGAAGCCATCCGCAAAGCCGAACAATGGTTCGCACGCAAATACCCCCACCACGTTCCCGCTTTTTCCGCCAAACCCGTAGCCTCCATGGTCATCTGCGGCAACGAAAAAGAAATTGTCTGCCAACCGGCGGCATCCGTTGCCTCGGGCCGCAACTAAAGTAATCCGATCTATTATATCGCATGAGCAAAAGTAGGATTTCTTGTAAGGTCTGCTTATCTAGTATGGCGTTTGTTT
>JBEKVU010000225.1:0-10146 GCA_049513775.1 Candidatus Acidiferrum sp. | reverse complement strand
AGCAGACTGCTGCTGCCTAACATCAGAAGGGCGGCAAGCGGCTTCCGCTAGCCAGGGTGCTTGCGTCGCGCGCGGGTTGCTTCTATGCTTCCTGCATGTTCGGCACGCAGCGCAAACTGGACAGCGAATCCGAGCTATACGACGTAGCCGTACGCGCCCTGATGCGCCGCGCCCACTCCGTTAGTGAGATGGAAAAACTATTGGCCCGCCGCGCCGATAACGAGCTGTTAGTGCGCGTAGTCCTAGCCCGCCTCAAAGAAAACGCCCAGCTCGACGACGCCCGCTACGCCAAACAATTCGCCCGCCAGCGCACCGAAATCCGCCGCCAGGGCAAATTCCGCATCACCCGCGACCTTCGCGCCCGCGGCGTAGCCGACGAACACATCGACGCCGCGCTGACCGAAGCCGCCGGACAAACCGACGAAGCCGCCCTGGTCCGCCAACGCATCGAACGCAAACTAAAACTAACCCGCGGCACCATCGACGACCGCAAAATCGCCTCTCTCTACGGCAGCCTCATGCGCGCAGGCTTCGCCCCAGACCTCATCCGCCGCGAACTAAAGAACATTGCCCGCATTGAGGTTCCCGCTTCCGACCCCGCCACAAATCTCTCGGAGGACGCCTAAGCGTTTGCTTGTGTTTCCGTACTCGGAAGGTGCTCAGCTATGGGTACCCCCAATGTACTGTTCAGCGCAACACCGCTGATCTGCCAGGTCTCGCATTGCTTCAGCCAAGCCTCTTTGGTCATCTGCCCATGCACCAGCAATCCCACGAGCACGAACGGATTTATCTTCGACGCGCCGTTGCTCAGGTAAAGTTCCCCCGGCGCGCCATGCAGCTCCCACCCGCGAGCTAGCAGGATCAGTCCCACTCCGACGCCCAGCAACTGCCCCGCACGTTCGGCGCGCTGTTCCTGACTCAACAATTTCCCCGGCGGATTACGGATCCCCTTCGCCATACTCTTAAGTGTTTTCGCAGCCTCCGGCAGCCCGGCCGCTGTAATGTTTGCCAGCAATTCCGCATGATCCTTCGCGAATCGCACCCACGCGGGCGCGATGATTTCGGGCACCAAGTCTGACCACGGCACCCGCGGCAGTTGCTTCGATGTCAAACGTGGCAGCTCCCGCTGCACCCACGCCAGCTCCAATTGTTCAATTCCGTCGAATAGACAACTTGCCATCCGAGTATCCGCGGCCAATGCCGGCGTCTTGATTTCGCCCGCTGCTCGGATGCGGTCCCGGAGTGGTGGATGGGTGTCGTAAGCTCCCGGCTTCTCCGTCACCAGAGTTTTCTTCAATATCGTGTCAATCTGGGCGGAAATCCTCGGCACGGCCACGAATCGCGCGTACCCCTCCGCCACGTACGGCATTCTTCCCGCCTCAACGATTGGAAGTATCTCGGTCTCCCAATACGGCTTCCAGGAGGCGTTAAGCGCGCGTATCTTCTGCAGTCCGCCGGTCAGCGACTCCACACCCGCGATCAAGCATGCCAGTTCGTCAGCGCGGTATTCCTGTTTGCGCGACACAAAATTCGTTACCCGCATGAAAAGTTTGAAATTCCATTTCAGGATTGTCACTACCACTAGATACAGCATGGCCAGAAGATTGATCCGTGCCAGTCCGCCCAGCGTTTGCACATTTTGGAACGCCCGGATCATGGCCATGCGCGCCTTGAACACCCACGGTCCCAGGCTGGTATCTCCGCCGTAGTAATGCGCGAACTCATGCGCCAGCACGGCGCGAAATTCCGATACCGTCAATCCCGAGACCAGCGGGAGTCCCAGCGCCATGATTCGGCGGCTGCGAAAACCCATCCACCCGCCCACGTCTGCAACGTAGGCGTTGGCGTCCCCGATCAGATACGTCGACTCCGGTAATTCCTCACCCAGGTTCCGTGCGATGCCTTCCAGTTCCTCAAACAACCTCGGCTGCGAACTCCGCTCCAGCGGAATTCCCGGCGCTTCGAATTTCTCCGGTCGCGGGACGGCGGACCACAGCAATGCTCCCCCCACACAAACGCCAAATAGCCCCAACAATAAAATCTGGATATTGAACGATCCCGTTCCAGAAAGAAGAATCAGCGAAATCGAGCCAGCGGCCAACGCCAGGATTACCGCATACGACATCAGCGCGGTTCCCAGCGCCAGCACGGCAAAAAACAGCAGCACGCGGCGCGGCTTGATTTCTAGAGGTTCGTTATGCATATTGCACGGACGCAGGATGGTAACTCATGGTCGGTATCGCGTCCACCGCCGCGATACCAAGGCATTAGCTCGCGCGTTCGAGGTTTTGCCGGTCCCAATTCCCTGCTATCGCGCCCGCTTGGTAGGTCGATTCACAGAAATCCACCAAATCTTTTTCGGGGTTCGCTGATTGGCGGACGTCCTCGTACATCAGAAAGTATTCGCCCTTTTCTTTGCTGTAGAACGCTTTGGCGGGCAGAATCGCCCGGTCTTTGAATCCCGCCGGTTCCGGCGCGGCGTAGGCATAGAATGCGGCGTCTTTAATGACTTCGCCGTCGCCGGGCCAGAAGCCCACGCTGATCACCTCGTGCGAGTACGCTTCCTTGGTGATGGAGTCGGCATCGGGTTTCAGCGGAGCGCGGCGGCCCGAAAAACGCGTCACCGCCAAATCAAAACTGCCCCAGAAGAAATGCACCGGGCTGCACTTGCCGATAAAGCGCGCGCGAAATTCGCGAAATACCGCATCCGCGCTAACCAATACTTGCCAGAAGCGGTGCGCATATTCCGCGTCGTAGGATTTGTGCCCTGCATCCAGCGTAAAGCGAACCGGGCGCGGCACCTCCACCGGCATGGTCCAAACCTTCACATGGATGCCGAGCGATTCCAGCGCGCTCATAAATTCCGCATAGAATTCCGCTACCGTTTGCGGCTTGAGCCGAAACGCACGCCCTTCACCCTGGCTGGTGGTGATTTCCAGCGTATGCCCCGTGAAATCGAAGAGTACCTCGATCGCGCCGCGTTCGTAGGGAATCGGCGAAGTGGTCAGTCCGCGCGAGGTGACATACAACGTGCAGCCCCAGAAATGGTTGACGTTCGGACTTAGCGCCAGCCGCACCTTGCCAACAATCTGCGTCCACATATGCAGCGTGGCATAAGTATCTTTCCACTCGGCAAGCGGCAGCGCCGGCCAGCGGCTTTCCTTTGCGGCCATCGCAGTCATTTTTGCAGCATCACTTCGGTGGATTTGATCACCGCGGAAACGCTATCGCCCACCTTCAGTTGCATTTCCTCAGCGCTGCGCTTGGTGATTACGCTTTCGATCAAGTTCTCGCCGACGCGAACCACCACGTGGGCCATCACGCCGCCAAATTCCAGTTCCACAATCGTGCCTTTAAGATGATTCCGCGCTGAGAGGGTCATGGGCAAAGCATACCCGCCGTCGCAGCGGCAGTCCAGAGTCGTCGCTCGCCCGCCACTTAGTATTTGGGTTTTACGCCGCACGGTGAGACGGTCTCGGGTTTGCAACCCGGCGGAGCGGGGGTTTGCAAAAACTGCCAGCAGCGTCTGCGGCACATCTTTCGACACTTCAAAAATCGCGACCTGCACCGCTTTGTTTTCGTCGTGATACCGGATTTCAAAGAAATGACGGCGCTGGCGGTGCCGGATGAGTCCCGCGCCGACCGCCGGCACCACACCAGATACCGCGCCACGTTTCTGAATATTCGTAGAAGTCCATGCTGGCAAACGGAATCTCCGACTTGCCGCTCGCAAAATTAAAAACCAGCGCGGTCGGCGACGCGGTCTCGAGTTTGCCCAACGTGCCTTCTTTTGGAGCGGCTACCGTGCCGCCGACATACAAAGCCTCTGCGCTCTCGACCGCCGGAACGGCAAACGGTGTCAGCAGCAAACATAAAGATAAAATGCGCTTCGTCGAACACCTCTCCGAGGGGTGATTCGCAAAGACCGCGATGACGCTTGACAGGTGGCCGATGACCAGACGCCCGGCGCGCTAAGTCTCGCGTTTTGTGCGCGACGGATCGCAGAGTGCGCCGCGAGTGGATGGCCAGCTTGACGGCGCCCAAGGAGTAAACCGGCAGTGGCGGCTGGGGCCGCGCAAAACCGTGCTTATCGGGGCCGCAACACTCTTTGCATGGCGCGGACGGCTTGCGCAATGTGCGCGCGCTCTTCCCGCTGCAAGCGCGACAGGTGACTGGCAAGAAATTTCACGCGGCGCTGGCGGCCCTGCTTCAACATGGTTACGCCCTTCTGCGTGGCGGCAATCACCACGCCGCGTCGATCCTTCTCGTCTACCCGCCGTCGCGCCAGGCCCTGCGCTTCTAGCGCATCGACAATGCGGCTCATGGTCGGAGGGCGCACCTGCTCCGCCTTGGCCAAATCGCGCAGCGAAACCGGCCCGCCGAAGACGATCACCGAAAGCGCCGACAGCCGCGCCGGAGCGATGCCGCTACCCGCGTCCTGCACCCGGACCAGCCGCAGCAAATGAATTGCCACGCTGTGCAGCTGGTCGGCCAGCTCTTGAATGGTCGGTTTTTTGCTGGAGTGCTTGTCGCTCATCAATTAGCCATGCTAATTATTATGCTTGACACCGCATCCGCAAACCATTATTAGTTAGCACTGCTAAGTAGCTTAGTCGATCAACCTATCAGGGGCAACTGTGAGGTTCACATGAACGCCACCACACCCATCTCTGGAATCACCGCCATCATGCTCGGCGTGCGCGAAATGCCCGCGGCGCTGGCCTTTTACCGCGACAACTTGGGCCTCGCCGTCATCATGCAAGAGCCCGGACTTTCGCTCCTGCAATGTGGCGCCGTGATGTTGGGCCTCAGCCGCGGCCACGCGCAGTCCGCCCCGCACATGGCCGGAGCCACCGAAGTGGTCTTCCGCGTGGATAGCGTACGGGCCGCGCAGCAAACCTTAACCGCGCAAGGAGTCGCCTTCCTCGGCGAGCCGCGCCAAGTCACGCCGACCGACTGGGCCTCGCATTTTCGCGACGTGGACGGGCATCTGCTCTCCATCTTTGGCCCCGAAGGCGCAGCCTAGTTAGCGTCGCGTTCCGGCGAGTGCGGGCTGACAGAGCTTCACTTCCGCGCTATGCTCTGCGCATGCACACGCTAAGATTACGCATCATCCTGCTCGGCGCCGCGCTCTTCGTGATCCCGCACGGCCACGCACAACCACCTGCCACCACGGCGTCCGTGACCATCAACGTGCTCGATCCAGCGGGAGCGGCCATTCCGCACGCAAAAATCCGTTTGGAGCCGGTGCCCAATACGCTCCCGGAAAAAATGGCGACGGACGATACCGGCTCCCTGCAGTTGCGGCTGGCAAACGGCACGTACGCGCTCTTCGTCAGCGCGCAGGGCTTTACGAGCGTCACCCAGCACATCTACATCACCACCGCGCAAATGCTGAACCCCGTCACGCAGGTGTTCCATGTGATGCTCGAAGTCGGCCACTCCAGTGGTCCGGTGTTGATCTATAGCAAGGATTCGCTCGTGATCTCCCCGGTTCCCTTTCACGGCCCCATGGCGTATTCGCCGGCAGAGTTTCACACGCTGCCCCACCTCACCATTACTGTGCACAACGGCCACGCGAATGCCGACGAAACTTATTCCGCAGTGCCCCTCGCGACTTTGCTCGCGAATCTCGGCGTTCCGCTCGGCAAAGATTTGCGCGGCGAAGCCTTGACCGCCTACGTGCTGGCGAGCGGCACAGACGGGTATACCGTCTTGTTCTCGCTCGCCGAAGTGGACCCCAGCTTTCACGCCGGCCAAGTGCTCGTTGCCGACACTCGCGACGGCAAAACCCTCACCGACGACGGTCCCTTCCATCTGATTGTTTCCGATGACAAACGCCCCGCTCGCTGGGTCCACAATCTCAATTCCATCACGCTACAAATCGCCCACTGAGGTACGCGGGAAGCCGAGACTCAGCCGCGACGCCGCGCCGGATCCTTCCACGGACTCAGCGCTGTGTAGCGCGGCGTGGCCGTGGCATTCGCTTTGTTCGCCACCAGCAGCCTTCTCCTGACCAGCCAGTGCACTGCGGACTGCGCCGCGCTCTTGGACACGCCAACGCTCTCGGCCAACTCGCTGTAACTGATCTGCACCGCAGCACCGCGTCGCTGCTGCTCTACGGCCAGCCACAAATACACGAGGAAACTCACCGGTCGCCGATCGTGCCCCACCAGGTCACGCAGCAGCACATCGGTCACATACGCATCGAGCGTCGCCATCGTGGCACCCCATCATTCGCTCTCATTTGGTGCTATATCTACTGTTGATATAGCAACGAATGGCTGATTGCAACCCTCAACCGCGCAGCGTTATTCTCCGTCCGCGATCGTTCCCGCAAAAACTCAGCACGAAGGAGAACAGCACCATGATCCGTGGACTGAAATTCATCAGCATTCCGGTGCGCAATCAAGACGCGGCGCTGAAGTTCTACACCGAGAAGCTAGGCTTCAAGGTCACCACCGACCAGTTTTTCAGCGAGAAACAACGCTGGATCGAGCTGAAAATTCCCGGCGCGGAGACCGGCGTGGTGCTGTTCACCCCGGACGGCCACGAAAATCGCATCGGCGATTTTCAGCCTCTGTCCTTCTGGTGCGACGACGTTTTTGCCACCGCCAAAACCATGAAATCGCGTGGCGTGGAATTTGAGCAAGACCCCAAGAAGGAAGATTGGGGCACCTCCGCCATATTCCAAGACGGCGACGGCAACAAGTTCGTGCTTTCGAGCAAGTGAGCGAGCTCTCTCTCGCGTGACGCATCTGCCAGTGCACGACACTTGGCTCTGACACCACCTGAAACCAGCAGCGCCCGGTGGCCGTCCACTTAGCGTGGGCAGTCGCACACGGCAACGTGGGGGGCCAGATGCAACCATGGGAAAAGATTTGCGGTCATTGCGAAGACAAAAACAAGTTAGTGACGCCAGAGAATGTCATTGTCGTGAATTACGAAATCGCCGAGAGCGTCCAGATTGAAATCTTCCTGCATCACGCTTGCGCCGAAGCTTGGTCCCGGCAATTCCGCATAGCCACTAGAAAAATAAAACTGCTTCGCCGCCGCCATAACGTCGTTTTACCTTTTTTTACATGCAGCATGTAATGCTTTCACTACTGCAACCTAGGGTTTCGGTTGTAGCTGCCCCTCGAAACTTACCGGATGGACAACGAAACTTGCGCGATGCTAGCGTGTTTCATAGGTAGGCTTAGAACGGCAGTCACTCGGAACGCCATGAGCGTTTCGAAATCTTCCAGGAGCATGGAATGAAAACCAAGAAGTCAGTTCTATTTCTGAGCGCGCTGTTGGCGCTCACTATGGCAAGTTCACTGCTGGCGCAGAATCCTCCGCCGCAGCCGACTTATGCTGCGGATCAAGCGCCACCACCGTCCTTTTCTCCCGAGCAGCTCGACCAACTCGTTTCGCGGGTCGCGCTGTATCCTGATTCTCTGCTGGCGCAGGTTCTCGCCGCGGCCACATATTCCAACGAGATCCCGGACGCCGCACGCTGGGCCGACCAGCATCACTACCTGACCGGGCAAGCGCTGGCCGACGCGATTCAAGGCGACCAACTGCCTTGGGATCCCAGCGTCCAGGCGCTGCTTCCCTTCCCGTCCGTTCTGGACACCATGGCCAGCGACATCAACTGGACCACGCAGCTCGGCAACGCGTTTCTTGCTTCGCAGCAAGACGTGATGGACGCCGTGCAGCGCGAACGCCATAAAGCCGAGCAGTACGGATATCTCCGCAGCAACAATGACATCGTTGTAAGCGGCGGACCGTACATCTCCATCGCCCCGGTTAATCCCGGATTTGTTGTCGTGCCGTATTACGATCCGGCCATCGTCTTCTTCGCGCCGCGCCCGGGCTTCTTTGTTGGCGGCGGTATTCGCTTCGGATTCGGTGTGACGGTCGGCGCGTTCTTCCGGCCGTGGGGCTGGGGCGTGGGCTTCGGCCGCTTTGATTGGGGCGGGCACCGAGTGTTCGTCAACAACGCGGTATGGGGACGCACGTGGGTCAACCGCGGCGCCTACGTTCACCCGTATGTGGGCGTACGCCGGTATGGACCTGGACCCGGTGGCCGCATCGCCGAGCAGCATGAACTCCACGAGCGCAGCGAACGCGAACGCACCGCGGCCCGCGAAGGCCGCCGCGTTGAAGAAGAACACCACCACGACGAGCACCACCACTGAACGATCGCTGTTGCATACGACCCCCGAGACCGCTCCCAGCGCAGTTGGGAAGTGTTCTCGGGGATTTCCTTATGAACATGTCTCTTCTTGATTGGTCCAAATGGCCCGCAGTGGAAAGCGTACCGGGCCGGCTAAACGGCGTTCGGTTTTCCGCGATACGCGTATGCCCGTCTCGGCAGTTTTTGAGAACCCGGAAGCCGGCGCAACAATCGACGAAATCATCGAGCAGTTCGATATCTCCCGCGAACAGATCAACGCCGTCCTAGAATTTGCAAGCCTGCAAAACGTTACCACCTAATAGAATCGGAAGGTCACCTCAATCGGTGTACGGGCCGCTACCGCGGAACCGTCGGAATCTCTAGACGACTCAAACTTCCACTTCCTCACTTGCTTCACCGCGTCCTGCTCAAGGTCAGGAACCCCCGATTGCACCACATAGATGTGGTCGGCGTTGCCCTGCGGTGTAATAAGCACTGAAACAATCACCGCTCCTTGTTCGTGCTTCGAGCGGGCTGCGTTATTAAAGGTTGGGGGCGCGCAGCGGATGCACTTTGGCTGCGTGACGCCATCGAGCCCCGGGGAAGTACCAGGACGGACCGGCTTCCTCCCCTGCTGCAAGCAGAATTCCTCGAAGCACGGGATAGACATGGTATCGATATTGACCGCGAAATAGTGCCTTGCCGGCGAGGTGGCGAGCCGTGAAGTCCAGGGTGTAGCTATCGCCAGCAATCGACAATACACCCGATAAAATGCCGTCGCCGCCAAATTCTGTCCCCAGCTTCGATGCGATGTCCTGATTTGCTAAATCGGCATCGTTCCATCCATTTTTCTCGAGATAGATGTGCACGTCGACGCGGTTGAGAATCGCCGGCTCTTTTGCGTTATCGGCTAGAAGTCGGGAGAAGGTGGCAGCCAAGAAGCAGCTGGCGCCGGAGCGCAACGAGAGTTTCGCGAGAGCCTGGTACATCTCTCGGGCGGCGCGTTGCTGGTCCTGGTGCGCCGACGCTTGATCCTCGGCTTCGGCCCGTACGGCGAACCCTAACAAGCATGCGATACAAATTAGGAGGCTGCGGTGTCGGCTGCGGTGCATCGTTTCGCCTCTTTGCGGCGGCGCTTAGTCTACAGCATATTTCCCCTCGCAAAATACCGGGGCAGCCATAGTGTCAACAAGCGGTCGGCCCTTGAGCAGCTCTCGTCGCAGGGGAGAAAATGGTTGACAAATTCCATGCGTAAGATTTAACTTACCGTTAGTGGATACTTACCAAGTTGCGCAGCTGGATGCGCTGGGCGACCCTACCCGGCGGGCGATTTTGGCGCGGCTGATTGATGGGCCGCTAGCGGTCGGGGAATTGGCGCGGGACTTCCCTGTTAGCCGGCCGGCTATTTCGCAGCACCTCCGCGTGCTGAAACAAGCCAATCTGGTGACCGATCGAGCGTCGGGCAATCGGCGGCTGTATCAGCTGAATCCTGCAGGCTTTGAATCCGTGCGCGAATATTTGGAACAGTTCTGGGGTCAGGCTTTAAGCGCCTTTCGTCATGAAGTGGAAAAGCCGGAAGGGCTGCGAGGTAAACGCAAAAATACGAAGGAGGAGCAATGAGCAGCGCTGAACCATCGACGCAACCGAAACAGGTGCCATCCGGCGCTACCGCGACGCAAGACTCGCCGGTGCGCAAGACGATTACGGTGCAGGCCAGCGTAGAGCGGGCGTTCGAGGTCTTTACCGCGGGCTTCGATAGCTGGTGGCCGCGCAGCCATCACATTGGGAGCGTGCCGATGAAGCGCTCGGTCATCGAGGGCCACGTGGCTGGGCGCTGCTACAGCGAGCAAGCCGACGGTACCGAGTGCGATTGGGGCGAAATCACCGCGTGGGAGCCGCCCCGGCGATTCGTGATGGCCTGGAAGATCACCTCGCAATGGCACTACGAACCGGACTTGGCAAAATCAAGCGTAGTAGAAGTGCGC
>JBEKVU010000224.1:0-7096 GCA_049513775.1 Candidatus Acidiferrum sp. | reverse complement strand
TTACACGTCGCGGTGTTGGTGCCCACGCTGGCTTTGGGTGCAATCGTAAACACCACCGAGCCGATCCCTTGTGGCGGCGTGACGTCGGGCGGCAAGAAGCCCGCGAGCAGATCGGTTGTGAGTTGGCCAGTGTCGGGATCGACCGAAGTTAACGTCCGTGGCCACTCCCGTGGTGGTGTTGAGACTGGCTTGAATTTCTACCTCCAGATTTTGCTCCGAGCGCAGATCGGCTTCGGCGATGAAGTGATATGCCGGAATTCTCTAAATCGAAGCCCGCCGCACTTAGAAAGTGTAGCGATACTCGAGGCGGACGATGTGCTTGTACCAAAGGTCGTGAGTGAGTGCCTGGCCGAAGCCGGCGTAGAAGGATTGGTGGTGGCCGATGCTGGTGCGGAAACCGGCTTTTAGATTGACGATATTTATTCCGTCTGGGTTCAAGAACGGATTGGTATAACCGCTGGCAATCAGCGCGGCGTCGTTGTTTTCCATACCTCCCAAAACGTGCCAGCCCACCAACTCGACCACGGGAGCGAAGCGTAGGTTTTCGCCATGGTATAGCTCGTAGCTTGGGCCGATCCCGTACATGAACACGTCGCCTGCGAAATTCGCCGCCCCGCTGCTCGAAGTGGGGTGGGTGTCGCCTACTTCTCCTTCAAAAGAAAATCGGTCGGTAACGCGCTGGAAATATAACAGTGAAGGCGCAACGCTGTAGTGGCCAGTGCCTAAACCCCGAGTGGAGTCACCTGAGGGAAACGAGGCCATGAACTGGAACGTGAGATACCGCCGTTGCGTCCCCACGAGCGCGAACTTAAACCCAGCCTGCACATCGGATATACCGCTCTGATTACCGAAAGGTTGCTGGCCGGCGGGCACGGTATTGAGGTCAAAACTCTGCGGCTGCAGCCACCGAATGGGCACGTCCACTATGAACGAAAGTCGTTTAAGCGGAGCGTATTCTCCACGCAGATAGAGTTGTTGAAAATTGAGGTTCGTAGCCAATCCAGGGCCGGGACCATGCGCGCCAGGGCCGTCGCAACCACACTGTGCGTAGAAAAACTCGGCGCGGTCGGGAGCATTATTTCCGAATGCGTCGTCAAAGCGCACGCGGATTTGCGAACCGACCACGGCGTTATCAATGTATCCAACCATGCTGCCTTCGATGGGCGGCAGATCAGCGCTGGGCTTGCTCGGCTTAGCAGGTTGCTGCGTGGGGGATTTGGCCCGTTGGGCGGCGGCCTCGGCTGGGGTATCAGTGGAATTCGTCGCAGCGCCGGCGGCGCTGGAAGCGTCGTCCGCCGCGTTGGCAGTGGAGATGTTGTCGGCGGCTGGATTGGGCGAGCGCGCGGGGGTGAGTTGGGCGTAGAGGGAAATCGGCACAGCGGCGGCTAGAAAGGCTAGGCATGCTGGGCGAAACATGAATCCTCCGTTACAACATTGCCGTCACTCTATCTAGCTTTCGCCGATTTGTCATGCACCTCTTTCCGCGTTGAGAGCTTTGGGGCATGGCTGTCCCCATTCCCGATGGATTTTCTCTGATTTTTTGTGCCTGGAGACGCCCAACCCCGATGGTTTTTGTGAAAGAGTGGGTAAGCGATTGATAGGAATTGAGTTGTACGGAATTTGAATGGAATGGTGAATTGAAGAGAGTTTGTAAGTGGCAAATCCGCCGCCGCTGGATACCGCTCGTAACCTGGGAAGGACAACCGACCGACGGGGGGCATTTCGATGCGGCAAAGAAAAGGCTTGACATATTCCTTTATAGGTATATGTTCTATGGCATGGCACGAGCGGCGACGACTTCGGATGCGTTTAATGCGGTAGCGGAGCCCCGGCGGCGAGACATTTTGAATTATTTGGCGCTGCAGGAACGGTCGGTCAGCGAGATCGTGGATTCGCTGGAGATGGGGCAGCCCTCGGCGTCAAAGCATTTGAAGGTGTTGCGCGACGTGGGGTTGGTGCGTGCACGGCGGGACGGCAAACGGATTCTGTATCGCACGAATGCGGACGGGATACGCCCTCTCCACGAGTGGACGAGCATGTTTGAAAAATTCTGGAGTCAACAGTTGCTGCGCGTGAAAGAGCGGGCGGAACTGAAGATCGGTACGACAAGTCCTGCAACAAATCATCAAGCAAATCATTCAAACAACGGCCTCAAACGGCCAAAGGAGAAGGCATGATCGCGACGGCAATGAAGATGGAAGACTTGACGCTGAACGTGGTGCAGGAGATTCATGTGAGGGCCTCGCTCGAACAAACGTTTGAGGCGCTGCTCGAACAGCTCGGAGCGCATATGGACGGGGCGGAGGACAAGCCGATGCCGATGAAAATCGAAGCGTGGCCCGGCGGGCGCTGGTATCGCGATTTGGGCGACGACAACGGGCATTTTTGGGCGAACGTGCAGGCGATTAAACGGCCGACGTTGCTGGAGTTTTCGGGGCCGCTGTTTATGTCGTACGCGGTGGTTTCAAATGTGCAGTACCGGTTGAGCGAGGTGAATGGCGGGACGCTGATCAAGTTTCGGCACTCGGCGTTTGGACTGGTGGATGAGGAGCATCGCAAGGGCGTTAAGGACGGATGGGGACACATTCACGACGGGGTGCGGAAGCGGGCGGAGGAAAAGCGGTTGGCGTGACAATCACGGACACTTGCGGAAACACTTTGCCGCGGCTTACGTCGTCTGAGTAGAAGCATCAAGGATGGCGTTGACGGAAGCCAAGGATAACGAGGAGACGCAGAGTACGCGGAGTTGCGCGGAGAAGAGCTGGGAGGCGGCTATGTGCCCGATGTGCATTGGCGGGGCGGTGGTGATGGTGAGCGGGGTGATGTCGTCGGGCGGATTGAGCGCGCTGACGTGGAAGAAGCTGGGGGGTTCGACCGAGACGCGGACTGACGAGGAGCAAACAAGCTCAGGAGTGAAAGTCGAAGGAGGAAAAGATGAAAGCACAAATGCGGGAAAGTAAGAGCAGGCACGGAAAAGTGGTGTCACCGGCGGCATGGCTGGAGGCGCGAAAAGCGTTTTTGAAAAAGGAGAAGGAGTTCACGCGGCTGCGCGACGAACTGAGCCGCGAGCGGATGGCGCTGCCCTGGGAGAAGGTGGAGAGGAATTACGTGTTCGACGGGCCGCGGGGGAAAGTTTCGCTTGCGGAACTGTTCGATGGGCGAAGCCAGCTGATGATTTATCACTTTATGTTTGGGCCGGAGTGGCAAGAAGGGTGCCCGAGTTGTTCCTTCTTTGCGGATCATGTTGACGGAGCACTTCCCCACCTGAAGCAGCGCGATGTGACGTTTGCGGCGGTTTCGCGGGCGCCGATTGGGAAAATCGCGGAGTTCAAAAAGCGGATGGGGTGGGGATTTAACTGGGTGTCGTCTTACGGGACGGAATTCAATCGCGACTACCACGTTTCTTTCACGAAAGAAGAAATGGCGCGCGGGGACGTGTACTACAACTACGAGCGCGGCGGATTCCCGAGTGAAGAGGGGCCGGGAACCAGCGTGTTTTTCAAGGACGAGAACGGGGATATTTTTCATACGTATTCGACGTTTGCGCGCGGAGGGGACATTTTGATCGGCGCGTACAACTTTCTGGACATGGCGCCGAAGGGCCGCGATGAAGGCACGCTGAGCTTCAGCATGGCCTGGGTGCGGCACCACGATCGTTACGAGAGCGGACGGCTGGCGGATGCCGACCGACCGTATTGGCCAGCGGTGAGCCGAGAAACGACGGCGGGCACAAAGCATGATTGCTGCGCGGGCGAGACGAAGTAAACGGAGAGAGGCGCACGGAAAGAGGCGCCGGATTTCTGTGAGAGGAGACATGCTTGTTGCACGTGTGTTAGGAAATCCGGCGTCGATTAACGAAAAAGATCTCGATGCGAAGGGGGAGGAGATGAAGGCGCAGATGCAGGAAAGCAATACGGCTGGTGCGAAAGTGGTGTCGGCGGCGGCTTGGCTGGAGGCGCGCAAGGAGTTTTTGAAAAAAGAGAAGGAGTTCACGCGGCTGCGCGATGAACTTAGCCGACAGCGGCGGGAGTTGCCGTGGGAAAAGGTGGAGAAGGAGTACGTTTTCGAGGGATCGCATGGTAAGGCTACGCTTGCGGAGCTATTCGATGGGCGAAGCCAACTGATTGTGTATCACTTTATGTTCGGTCCGGAGTGGCAGGAAGGTTGCCCGGGGTGTTCGTTTGTATCGGATCATCTGGGCGGGAGCATTCCGCACTTGAACGCGCGTGATGTGACCCTGGTGGCGATTTCGCACGCGCCGATTGGGCAGATCGAAGAGTTCAAGAAACGCATGGGATGGGGATTTCGCTGGCTTTCGTCTAACGGGAACGATTTCAACCGCGACTACCACGTATCTTTCGGCAAGGAGGACGTGGCGAATGGCCAGGTGTATTACAACTACGAGAGCCGGAAATTTCCGAAGGATGAAGGACCGGGCGCCAGTGTATTTTTCAAGGATGCGGAGGAAAACATTTATCACACGTATTCGACGTTTGGGCGCGGGCTGGAGGTATTGCTCGGCACGTACAGTTTGCTAGACATGGTGCCGAAGGGCCGCGATGAAGAAGCACTTCCCTCTCCGATGGCGTGGGTGCGGCATCACGATCGGTATGTCGATGGACGGGCGGCAGGAAGCGAGGATGTGCACTCGCCGGTGAGCGCTTCGCAAGCGGCCCCGAGCGCGACACACAAATGTTGTTCCGGGGAGTGACACCTGGTCCTGAGACCCGCGACGCAGGTGGGCGCGCAAAGGAATTCGGCGGCGCGACCGATTGAGGCGGCTCAGCAGTGCAGGTCAAACTTACATGAACTTGGAATTTGTTCGAGTGGCAACCACTCATCGACGACGAACGTAACGCTACTCCACTCGGTGGATCTGTCGAGTGAATCTGTAACCTGGACTTCTAAGCGATAGGTGCCATTTTGCAAGTGACTGAGGTCGATTCCCCTCGCTATGGGAATCAGGAGGCTGTTCGGCTTGATATAAGGCCCCACGTCCACGGCTCCGAACTTAGTCTTTACATCACCCGTCACGGCGTCGACGATCTTTAACTCCGCCAAAAGGTTTCTCGAAGGCGCTTCGTGAACCTGCGGATCGAAAACCTCGAAATAAGCAAAGAGCCTTTCTTCTTTCGTGAAATGCGAGTTCGCCGTGAGTGTGAACGCAACACCCCTGCTGACCAGCGGAACATAGGCGCCCGATGATTTGGCCTGAGATTCTTCCACGCCGATCGAGGCTTTCCGGATTCGGCGGCACAGGGCGAGCCCGCTGATCGAGAGTTGTTTTTCGCCCGGGTACTTCACGCTTAGCGGCATCTGCGTTCGGCCGAACTTTTCTCCGTCGCTGACCAGAACGCGGATATCATATTCCCCAGGGGGCAGGTCGAGTTGCGTCTGATAGCCGTTCGGAGTCATAGAAAGCTCTCGGTAGGAGAAGGTTTCTGCGGTCTGAGGAGTTGAAGCGACTTTATTGTCATTCCCATAGTCACAACATGCGAAGTCACTGAAGCGCGCCGCCACAGTGCCCTTCTTGTTATAAATCACTCCGAGAGTTCCGATGGTGGCATACAGCGTGCCATTTCTAAATTCACGTCGAAGGGCTTCCCGCGGAAATTCGATGCGAATGTTAACGCGCGGGGTGTTGTTATCGCCGTTTAAAACCACCGCTTGAATTTGTAAATCGATTTTGCTCTGTTTCGTGGAAGTCAAATCTTCTTCCATCTGCTTGCCAAATTCCGTGCCATTCAAAGGGTCGGATGGGGGATGTTGCGTGTTGCAGTACTCACCTCGCGCCCAGACCACCAAATTGGCGCGGGCCATATTCACCCGGACCTGATGGCAACTTCCGAGCGGCGATGGCGGGGGGATATACGCGATTACGTGTTGCGGCCATGGGAGCCAAACACTTTGATCGAGCGGAGACAGATCCGGATAACTCCAGGTTCCGCCCCCGGTTCCGATGGTTTCCGGGTGCTTAGCCAAGTTATCTTTAACGATCGAGAATGTGGGCGCTTCAAACGATACGCTTTGAATTTTCTGCTCGCGGGCATCTTCGAACAAATGGAAATCTCCCGCCGCCAAACCACGGACCGCAATGGTGTCCCAGAAATGCGGATCACGGGCGATCAGCTCGCGTAGCGTGTGCTGGTGATGCCTGTTACCCGTCAGTGCATATAATTTTCGATCGAAAACCACCGTCGGGATCAAAACCTGGCTGGACTCAACGCGGATCGCGCCCTGAGCCCTGGTGATCGGAGCGAGGGTACCCAAAATCAGGAAGCCGGCAATGAATGCCCACCTGAAGCCGTGTCTCTTTCTCATTTTGGATTTGTCCGCGTGGGCGTTGATTTTACCGTGGTGATGTTTACATATTTGTTCTTGCCGCACCACAAGGGATTTGCGTCCAGTCTCTCCTAAGCGTTGCGCAGGAGGACTACCGAAACGGGATCGGTTTTAATCGAATGGCATCGTGCGGCTGGGCGGGGAGATCCTTAGGCCAGACTAAAGTCCGGCACATACACAGGCTGCTAGGTAGCGCTATTTGTTGAGTTCGCGGATGCTTTGTTCGAGGGCCCGGGTGAGATGCGGGACGATGCCGAGCATGCGCTCGACGATCATGAGTTGGGCGCGATGATGCATTTCGTGTTCTTTGACGGAGAGGATCATTTCGAAGCGCGTCTTGGAGGGTGGCTCAGCGCCTGCGGGGAATTGGACGCGCGAGGCGAGGAACTCTTCGCTTAGGCCGGCTACGCAGTCGGCCCATTGCTCGCCGGACTGGACGAGCATGGCGACGATTTCGTTTTTGGTGCGGAACTTGGATTCTTCGGCGAGCACGCTGGTAATCAGGGCTTTCAGATCAAAGCCATCGAAAGAATTGCGTCCTTCGACGCCGTGCAGGCGATATTGCAGGGTGCAGGCCACGGAGATGTGGGCGAAGAGTTGGGCGACGGTGCGGGTGCCTTCAGCGGCGCGAAAGGCGTAATGCTCTTCTGGAATCTCGTGGGCGATTACCAAAGTGTTTTTGCGGACGGTGCGAAAGCTTGCTGCTAATTCGGTTGCGCCGTAGTAGATCACGTGGTCTCCCATGCAAACAAAA
>JBEKVU010000223.1:0-9000 GCA_049513775.1 Candidatus Acidiferrum sp. | reverse complement strand
GGTCCCAGCCGATATGCACGAAACCACCGGCACCCTGCAAGCGGCACCAAAATTCTTCTCGCAGGAGTCCGTCGATAATATCGCCGACCTGCTCAAGAGTCAGAACGCTGCCCTCGGCAAAGGAAAGCTGTGTGCTACGAATCTCCAGCCCTTCGACTCGAAAGGAAGTCACACCGCCTTCTTTCAGAAATGCGAATGCCGCGGTGACGTACGCCTGTGCTACACGCTTGTACTCGTTGTGGGTCAGTATTACGCCGTCAAATGATTCGCCAATCTGCTTGTACGAAATCCATTCGTTCTTTGTGTAGGCGCCCCGCTCGTCGCGAAGAGCGGGATTATATTTTGTTATGCGATATTCGTTCATTTTAAATGCCAGGCGCGCTCCGGCGAGCTTCGGCAGGATTTACACCTTCTACTGTGCCCCACAAGCGCACTGGGAGGAAGCGCATCCACCAGGGTCACGGGGAGCTAGGAATTTGCGGTCTTGTGCAGTAAGGTAAAGTTTCGTGAATTTCGGAGGATGTAACGATGGCTGATGAGTCTTGTACCCCGCCACCCGCGGTGGGCGCGCCCGCGAAACCGGGCGAACGCATTGTGCACTGCGTAAAGTTTGACAAGGATTTGCCGGGACTCGACCGGGTGCCCTGGAAGGGCGAAATCGGCAAGCGCGTCTACGAAAACGTCTCCAAGGACGCTTGGAAATTGTGGATCGAGCACTCCAAGATGGTGATGAACGAATACCGCTTGAATCCGCTGGATCCCAATTCCATGAAAATCATGGAAGAACAGATGGAACAATTCTTTTTCGGCGCCGGCGCCAAACTCCCCGAAGGCTACGTAGCCCCGAAAGCCAAAGGCTAATTTGGAGTGCTGCGGCTCGACGCCGCTTTCCCCCGCGCCTCATTTCCTTCTCAGCCCGCACCGGCGGACCACGTTAGTGCTTCTCTGCTCTCTCTCTGTGTACTCTGTGTTGAAGAAACCATACGCGCTACCCGGGCGTTTCAGTCCCTCGCAGACGGATGCCGCACCGTCAATCGCTCGACGAGCTGAAAACGCAACTTGCCGTGAGCCACCCGCAAAGCCTCTTCCACAAAGTCCGGCGTCTCTCCCCGAGCAAAAATAAATCCCAAATAACTCGAACCCTCCGGCCAAGCCGCGATGTAGTCATGCACCCGCGCCGTAATCAATATCTGCGTCACTCCACTCGTAGCGGCCGCTTCCTCCTCACTATTCACACCGCCATACACCCCGCTGTGCGGAACCGGAATCATCATCACGCCAGAAGCCTTTTCCTCGCGTGGAGCATCCGCGCCCGGCAACTCCAGCGCGTGGCGGAGCAACAGTTCTTCGAGCCCGATGGTTTCGTTGTCGCGCATCTCAAAGCGCAACGCTTGCGCGCAAAGCCCCCCAATCGGCCGCGCCGCGATTTCGATCGGCCAAACCGTCGGGCCGAGATCGTCCTCGGCATCAACAGCCTCGGGAGTCTCACGGATGCGAAACTCCGCGTGTACCGGACCATGCGACAGCCCCAGCGCAGTGGCCGAAGCGCGCAACGACTTTTCGATCGCGGCAATCTGCGGTGTGGGCAGCCGCGTCGGCGTCACATAAATTGTCTCTTCAAAGTACGGCCCTTCCAGCGGATCGGGTTTATCGAAAATCGCCAGCACGCGAAGCTCGCCCGCCGTCATCAGCGCTTCTATCGCTACTTCCCTGCCGGGCAAATAGCCTTCCACGATCATTTCGTTGAGTCGCGGCTCGCGCGTGGCCTGCATTTCCGGCGTCTGCAGCAGCCTCTGAACGCGCGCGGCCGCGGCGATAAATTCATCGCGGTTGTTGGCGCGAATCACGCCCTGGCTGGCTGAGAGCGAGAGCGGCTTCAACACGCACGGATACTTAATCCCCCGTGCGGAACCACGGCACCGGCAGCCCCGCCTCGCGCAATACTTCGCGCATTCGCAGCTTGCTGCGGCAAGCTTCCACCGCCGACGGATGATGGAAGAGGATGCTCAGCGCCCGCGCGGCAAAGGCCGCAGCGTGCGCCGGCCGGTCCCCGAGCGCCAAAATTCCGTCTACCGCGACGGAGCGCACTTTGTCCACCGCCGCCTGCGCCGCTTCCGCAGGCTTTTCAAAATGCACGGCAATCGCGTGGTCCTCCCAGGGATCGTCAAGTTGGTGGCAGCGATCGGTCACATAAATCAGTTCCACATTTAGCTTTTTAGCCGCTTCCGCAAAGCTCCGCGTCTGGTACCCCAGTTTGGAAGCAAACAACAGCACGCGTTTAGCCACTTCAACCATTAATCACCGCCAGACCTAGCCGCCTGTGGTTCGTAGTGGCGCAGCACGCTGCGCGCCTTACGCCACATCAAACGAATTGATCCGCGGACACCGCAGGATGTTTCGTCGGCGCCGGTTTCGTGACCGGCAATGTGGCCACCTTCGCCGAACTCGCCCCAATCGAAACAAATTGCGCTGCCGTCGGCTCTGCACAGCAATACCAAGGCTCGCTCAAAAACGGCACAGGAACGAGCGGTCGCCGCGCCACAAGGTTTGGCGCAACAACTCCAGCCGCAACATGCGCGGCTTGCCAAATTTTAGCGAACGTCGCGGAACGCGAAAGCTTCTGCGCGTCCGCTGCCGCCGCGATTCGCTGGATCTCAGCGCTGAGCGCATCCATCCGCACGTCGCGATGCACCCAAGGAAAAACCAACGATTCCGCATCAAACGGACTCACCAAGCATTGCACTTCTGCAAGCTCCAGCAATCGCGAGCCCGCGGGAATCAGCAAGCGGATCCCCAACTGAATCGGCGCAACATTCTCAACTAAATTTTCCTCGTGAATCACGCGCAATAGGTCGAGAAAACCCTCTATCGTGGTCCACGGAGAAAACGGCACGAACGTCGGCTGCAGCGTCATGCCCAAACTGCGGAATGTTTCAACCACCGCAAGAAAATCCTCGCGCGTGTGGCCCTTATCCAGTATTTCGAGAAAAGCGTTGTCCACCGATTCCACTGCGCTGATCACGAATAGGCAACCGGTATCGCGCAGCGTCGCGAGATGCTGCGAATATTTCTTCAAGTGTTCGATCTTGATCGTGACGTCGTAAGTGATCGCGGGAAATTCCTGATGAAACAATCTGATGATTTCTAGCGCGTGTCCTATACCGTTGAAGAAATCCGGATCGCCAAACGAAATATGCTGCGCGCCCGCAGCCACCTGCCGCCGGACATCCTCTAGCACCACTTCGCGCTGCACCACGCGGAAAACACCCTTATAAACCGGCACGATGGGGCAATGCCGGCAAAGATGTTTGCAGCCTCGGCTGGCTTCCGTCGAGCCAACCAAACGAAATCCATCCCCAGGAATCAGAAGATGTGCGTATTTCTCAATCGATGGCAAACCCACACGGTCAGGAACCTCAAACGACAATCGCTCGAGAGAAATCAGCGGCAGCGTCTGAGCATGCGGCGCAGTTTCGTTTCCTGATGGCAAAGCTCTTTCCTGCAAGGTCGAAGAGAGTTGTTCCGCCAGATCGACCAACCCAGATTCGAATTCTCCGCCAAGCAGCGTTTGCACGCCCAGCGACCGCAACAGCTCGACGTTCATCGGTGCATAGAGTCCGTAGCAGCAGAGATGCGCCCGAGAATTTTGCTTCCGCAACTCCGGAATAAGTTGCGCAGCCAGCCGCGTCGCCGTGTGCATCGGCAAATAGATCGCGATCGCCTCGGCGGCGGCAATTCGGCCCACCTCCAAGGTTTGCCGCGTCAAATCGAAACACGTTACACCGTGGCCACGGCTGCGCAACCAAGCCGCCGGCGACACCAACCCAAACGGCTGCCGCCCAAGCTCATAAGTAGAAATCAGAACAATATTCATGACAAAAGCGTGTGCACCTCGTGCGCGTCTGTGTAGTGCAGGACCTCAGTCTTGCCTACCGAAGCTCGGACGACGCGATTCTCCAACGACACTCCGACCAGTATAGCCGTCCACCGCACGATTGGAATTCGGTTATCATAGAGAGACGATTCCCTTGAAAGGTAGGCAGGAATGTCCATCTCTGCTGCAAACTCTTTTGGCACCAGCGACACGCTGCACGTCGGCGCCCAGAGCTTTGAGATTCGGCGGCTCGAGCACCTCGAGAAAAAAGGCGTCGGACACCTGGGCAAGCTCCCTTTTTCCCTGCGCATCCTGCTCGAGAATTTGCTGCGCTGCGAAGACGGCCGCTTCGTGCATCCCGCGGACATCGAGGCGCTGGCCTCATGGAAGCCGCATTCCGCCGAAAAAGAAATTGCCTTCATGCCCGCGCGCGTATTGCTGCAGGATTTCACCGGCGTTCCCGCGGTGGTCGATTTGGCCACCATGCGCGAAGCCTTCACGCGCATGGGCGGAAATCCCAAGCGCATCAATCCGCTTTTCCCTGCCGAACTGGTGATCGATCACTCCGTGCAGGTAGATCATTTTGGCGGCGTTGACGCGTTCGGCTTGAACGCCGAACTGGAATTTCAACGCAACGTGGAACGCTACGCATTTTTGCGCTGGGGACAAACGGCATTTCAGAATTTCAAAGTCGTGCCGCCGGATACCGGCATTTGCCATCAGGTGAATCTCGAATATCTCGCGCGCGTGGTTTGCGTGACGCCTTCGGGCAGCCGCTTTGAAGCCTATCCCGACTCCGTCGTGGGCACTGATTCGCACACGACCATGATCAACGCGCTCGGCGTCTTAGGCTGGGGCGTCGGCGGAATTGAAGCTGAAGCCGCCATGCTCGGCCAGCCTTCTTCCATGCTCATTCCCGAGGTTATCGGCTTCCGGCTGCACGGGCGTTTGCGCGAAGGTGCCACGGCAACGGATCTCGTTCTCACCGTCACGGAAATGCTGCGCAAAAAAGGCGTGGTCGGAAAATTCGTGGAGTTTTACGGCTCGGGGCTTTCGAGCCTGAGCGTTCCGGATCGCGCCACCATCGCAAACATGGCGCCGGAATACGGCGCAACCATGGGCTTTTTCCCCGTGGATGCCGAGACACTTTCGTACCTGGAATTCACCGCGCGCAGCCAGGAACACGTTGCCTTGGTCGAAGCGTACTGCAAAGAGCAATCGCTGTTTCGCACGGACGAGACCGCCGATCCCGTTTTCAGCGACACACTGGAACTCGATTTGGGCAGCGTCGAGCCCACGCTCGCCGGGCCGAAGCGTCCGCAGGATCGCGTGGCGCTGCGCCAGGCCAAAGAGTCGTTTACAAAAGTAGTGGATAGCGCGACCGCCAAACACGTGCAGGTGAAAAACAACGGCGATTCATTCGACCTTTCGAGCGGCGCGGTGGTAATTGCCGCGATCACCAGTTGCACCAACACCTCGAATCCTTCGCTGATGCTTGGCGCAGCGCTCCTCGCAAAAAAAGCGGTAGAGCGCGGGCTGCGCACCAAGCCGTGGGTCAAAACCAGCTTGGCGCCCGGCTCCAAGGTGGTGACGGATTATTTGCTAGCCGCGAATCTCACGCAGTATCTCGACAAATTAAATTTTCAACTTGTCGGCTACGGTTGCACCACCTGCATCGGCAACAGCGGACCGTTGGCGGAAAATATCGGCGCAGCGATTAAAGACAACAACATGGTGGCCGTGGCCGTGCTCAGCGGCAACCGCAATTTTGAAGGACGCATTCACCCGCTGGTGCGCGCAAACTATCTGGCGTCGCCGCCGCTGGTGGTGGCGTATGCACTCGCGGGACGCATGGACATTGACTTAACCACCGAACCGCTAGGAACGGGCGGCGATGGCAAGCCGGTATTCTTGAGCGATGTGTGGCCCACGCCGCAGGAAATCGAGAGCACAGTGCGCAAGGCGGTGACCAGCGCGCAGTACGCGAAACAATACGCCGCTGTGTACGAAGGCGATGCGCACTGGAAGTCCATGCCTATTCCGAAGGGCGACGTGTACCAGTGGGATCCGAAATCCACGTATATCAAGATGCCGCCATACTTCGAGAATATGCCACGAACTCCGGCAGACTTGGCGGATTTGCACGGCGCGCGCGTGCTGGCGATTCTCGGCGATAGCGTGACCACGGATCATATTTCGCCCGCGGGTTCGATTGCCGTGGATTCTCCGGCCGGAAAATATCTGATTGCCAACGGCGTGAAGCCGCACGACTTTAATTCTTACGGCGCACGGCGCGGCAATCACGAAGTGATGATGCGCGGCACGTTTGCGAATATTCGCTTGCGGAATCAGTTGGCGCCTGGAACGGAAGGCAGCTGGACACTGCATCTGCCGGACGGCGAGAAAATGTTTATTTACGATGCGTCGCTAGAGTATCGCGAAGCCGGAGTTCCGCTGGTGGTGCTGGCTGGAAAAGAGTACGGCTCAGGATCGTCACGCGATTGGGCGGCCAAGGGGACGCGGTTGCTTGGCGTGCGCGCCGTGATCGCAGAGAGTTACGAGCGCATTCATCGCAGCAACCTGATCGGCATGGGCGTGCTGCCGCTGGAATTTTTGCCTGGGCAAAATCGCGAGACGCTTGGCCTGACCGGCCACGAAGTGTTTGACGTGGAAGGTGTGGCATCGCTCGCGCCGAAGAAGAGCGTCACCGTGCGCGCCACGGCCGCGGACGGAACGGCAAAGACTTTTTCCGCGATTGCGCGGGCCGATACGCCCGAGGAAGTTTCCTACTACAAGCATGGCGGAATTTTGCAGTACGTGTTGCGGCAGATGCTGTAGTCCTTCGCATCGCACATTCAGGAAACAAACCGCAAGGAAAACGGCGCTTGTGTTCTGGCGCCCGGGCACGCTGGGAAAAGCGCGCAGCATGCTGCGTCACTACAAAAAAAGAAAAGATTACGGATTCGCTGCGGCGGATGCGGGCGCTTGGCGGTGGGTCGTTTTGAGGTGCCAGAGTAGGGCTGCTCCTGCGGCGACAGAGACGATGCTGGCGGCTTGGGCGTTGGTTAGGCCGTAGAAGGAACGCGGGTTGATACGCAGGAACTCCACCAGGAAGCGCGCGACGCCCGTCAGAATTAAATAACCGCAAAAGATTACGCCATTCAACTGACCGCTTAACTTATCGCCTCTTGTGGCGCCTAACTTGTTGCTGCGCAGCGCTTTGCCGCCTAGATACCACAAGAAAGCGGCGATGGCCAACCAGATGAAAAATTCGTAGATGGGCGTGGGGTGGACCCGGCAGCTTTCGGGCCAGCCCTCTTGGACGCAGGTGTCGGTGGTCGGAACCACGCCGTTGGGGAACGCCATGCCCCACGGGAGCAGGGTTGGGCGGCCGTAGTCGCCGTCACCCGAGAGTAAGCAGCCGATGCGACCGATGGCGTAGCCGACGGCGGCGGCGGGCGCGCAGATATCGAAAAATTCCAGCACAGGAGTTTTGAAGTGGCGCGCGAGAATGATCAGCGCGAGGAAGCCGCCGAGGAAGCCGCCGAACCAGGCGAATCCGTAACGTGTGAACAGCATGGGCCACGGATTGGCAAAGAATTCGCGGGGCGTTTCGAGCACGTGGTAGAGGCGCGCGCCGAGCAGTCCGGCGATTCCGGCGATGGTGACCATGAGGAAGCCGTCATCCTGATGGGAGCTGGGCTCGGCTGACTTTCCCGGCTTGGGCTTTTGTGTCGACAAGCTCGCGCGACGGTTGAGGTCGGCTTGCAGGATGTATCCGGAGACCAGGAGCGCGGTAGCGACCATCAGGCCGAAGGTTGGGATGGTAAGCGGGCCAATGTGCAGGAAAGGGATCATCAGTGGAGCGGACTAAATCAGTATACACGAGCGTGACGCGGCGCTTAGAAGGCGTGGGATTCAGATCCGGTGGTTCATGCGCGCGCGTTCCCCGCAGATGTTTGGTCGATGGTTTTTCTTAGTGTTTTTCTTCGATTCTGGGATTCCGGTTTTCTGGCTGTCCGAGGTCGCAAGATTACGAGGAACAGCATGCGTACGGTAGACATGTTTCCTCCTTTCACAAAATGCTTGTTATCAGTGTGCTGGGTTTTACTGGCCGGGGCGTTTACGCGCTGTTCATCGGACGTTAATGCGGGGAGGGTATGACGGTTGATTGAACCACCACAGATGATCGAGGCAGGCGGAAGGATTTCTCGAATGAGGACGAAGCTGTTGTGTTTATTGGCGTTGCTGGGGACCCCGGCAGGAGGAAGGGTTTGCGCGGCGCAACAGGTGGCGGGAACGAACGCGAAAGCGGGATTCCCCTGTACGCGCGGAGTGGAAGGGGCGACGGTGCCGGAGCCGCCGGACGTGTTCAGCAAAGACGGGGTGTTGCGCGAGGAGCTGACGTTTCATAGCGGAGTGGATGCGGCGGGGAGACCGGCCTATTGTTACGTGGATCAAAACGGAAATCAGGAGCCGACGCTGCGGGTGCATCCCGGGGATGCGGTGATTCTGGAGCTGAAGAATGAGGCAGAAGCGAAGGCGGCGCCCGGGAACGACCGGGCCCTCAGCGCGTTGCATCAGAAAATCGCGGCCCCAGCGGCGGCGCACGAAGGGAACGCCGTTGCGCCCGGGCTGGAAATCTGCGCCGGCGATGCGATGAAGGGTGGAGCAACCAACCTGCATTTCCACGGGATGACGGTACCGCCGGTATGTCATCAGGACGACGTGCTGCGCACGGCGGTACAGCCTGGGGACAAAACCTTTGAGTATCGCTTTGTGATTCCGCAGGATGAGCCGCCGGGACTGTATTGGTATCACCCGCACGTACACGGATCGGCCAAGGCCCAAGTGCTGGGGGGAGCCTCCGGGGCATTAATCGTCGAAGGCATTGAACGGGTAAACCCGGAACTGGCGGGACTGCCGGAGCGGGTGCTCGTGATCCGCGACCAGACGTTGCTAAACCCGGACGCCGCGCCAGCCGCCGACGCCGCCGGGACGATGCCGCCGGTGGTACTGGATCCCGATGGCGACGTGAAGAACACCGGTACGGGGACGGGAAAGCCGGCGCTGGACCTTTCGCTGAATTTCGTTCCGGTGCCCTATCCAAACTATCCGCCAGCGGT
>JBEKVU010000222.1:0-8143 GCA_049513775.1 Candidatus Acidiferrum sp. | reverse complement strand
CTCTTGTTTGCGGCTTGAAGTTGTTAGAATAAAAGCAGTTCGCGCCTTCCTGGCGGGCCCGGCAGGTTACGTTCCCACAGATGCGCATCACCGGTAATTTTTAGGCAGGCGCAAGATTTTGTGTTGCTGCTGGTGCGCGGAAATAACGAGATTGGATGTAAAGGGAAAACATGGATCGCAGGTTGCGAAATCGTATTGTTATTTTCTTGGTGCTGGCGGGTGTGGTGGCGTTCGTACTGGTGAAGCTCAGCGGGCGGCAGCCGGTGGCGAAGATTTCGGCGGTAGCGCCGATTCGCGAGAATTTGGCGTCCTCGATCGACAGCAACGGCAAAGTGGAACCGATCGCGCCATTCATCGTGCGCGCGCAACTCGATACGTTTGTGGAAAAGGTGAGCGCGGTCGAAGGGCAGCAGGTGAAGAAAGGGCAGTTGCTGCTGCAGCTCAACGTGAACGATGCGATGGCGCAACTGGCGGAGGCGCGGGCCAAACTCTTGCGCGCGCAAGATGATCTGCGCTCCGCGAAGGCCGGCGGGCGGGCGGATGACGCGGCACGCGCGACGGGTGATTTGGCGAAGGCCGAAGCCGATCGCGACCGGTTGCAGAAAATTCATGATGCGCTGGAGCGGCTGATCGCCAAACAAGCGGCGACGCAGGATGAGCTAGCTACGAATGAGCTGGCACTGGCAAAAGCCAAGGCGGAAGTGGAGCGGTTGGCGGGGGCGAAGAAGGAATTTGGATTGGATCTTTCCCTGAGCACGAGTCGTGCGGCGCTGCAGGTGCAGCAGGCGCAAAGCGAAGTTGCGGCGCTCGAAGAGAAAGTGCGCGATGGGCGAATTGTTGCGCCAGACAATGGAACGCTGTATGCGCTGCCGGTAAAGACCGGGGACTACGTGAAGCTGGGAGATTTGCTGGCGGCGATGGCGGACCTGCATAAGGTGCGGGTCCGCGCTTTTATTGATGAGCCGGAGCTTGGCGGATTGCAGCCGAATGAACCGGTGAAGATTATCTGGGACGCGTTGCCGCATCGCGGGTGGGACGGGCTGGCGCGAGGTACGCGGAGCGTGGGCGAATTGCTGTGCTCGGTGAACAATGACGCGCTCGAGCTGCTGCCAAATATCAATGTGAACGTGCGAATCAATGCGCAGGAGCGGACGAATGTGCTGTCCGTGCCGCGGGGAGCGGTGGCTACGGAAAATGGGCGGCGCTACGTGTATGTGGTGAAAAAGAATCCCCTGACGGTGACGCAGAGTACGCTGGAAAAACGCGAGATCCGAGTTGGTATTGCGGACACCACGAGTTATGAGGTGATGAGCGGTCTGCAGGAAGACGATTTGATTGCACTGCCGGGCGATGTGGATTTGCGCGACGGAATGGCGGTGAGAGTGGTGAATACGGACTCGGCGTATGTGCGAGGACAGAGGTAGTGCCGGCGGTCGAGAACGTGGTTGCTCGAGCGGCCGGACGAAAACCGAATTACCGTGAGCTTGTGGGTTCCTGTGTGAGACTTTCTAATTGCTGCAGATATGCGGCGACGTTCGCGATGGCGTCATTTTTGGCGATGGCAGCTTCGCAGTTTGCGGCCTCGGGTAGTGAAGACGCCAGCGGTGGAATCAAGGCGGGCGAAGCGGCGTACGAGGCGGGCGAGTATCCAAAAGCGGCCCAGCTTTTACAGGCGGCGGCGTCCGAGCAGCCGCAAAATGCACAAATTCAGTTGCTGCTGACGAAAACGCATCTTGAGATGCAGCAATGGGAAGCGGCCATCAAGAGCGGGGAAAGAGCGGTGGAACTGGAGCCGAAGAGTTCGGTGAATCACGAATGGCTGGGGCGGGCGTACGGCGAGAGAGCCGACCATGCGTCGTTTATGAGCGCGCTGGGTTTTGCAAAGAAAACGCGCCGAGAGTTTGAGATGGCGGTCGAGCTCGACGGCAACAATTTTGCGGCCCGGCAAGCGGTGATTGAGTTTGATTGCGCCGCGCCGGGAATGGCGGGCGGCGGCGAGGAAAAAGCGGTGCCGGAAATCGCACAGATGGCAGCGCTGGATGCGGCGGAAGGGCATTACGCGAAAGGGAACTGCCGCCGGCAGAAGAAGGATTTTGCAGTGGCGGACGCGGAATTCGGGAAGGCGCTGGAAGGCGGACTGAAGTCGGCGGAGCGGGTTTTCGATATTGGGGATTATGCGGTGCGTCGTGAAGGGGCGGAGATGCTGGTGAACGTGGCGAATCAGGGAACGAAGGTGGCGCGGGGTGATCCGCGCATAGGGTTTTATCACGCGGTGGCTTTGGTGATTCAAAAGCAGGAACTAGCGGAGGCGGAGAAGCAGCTTGGGGAATACATAAAGGCGGCGCGGGAACGCTCCGGGTATCCGCGGGTTTCTACGGCGCACTATTGGTTGGGGAGATTGTTTGAGAGCGAAGGCGAGATGGGGCCTGCGCGGAATGAGTACGAGACAGCGGCGAAAGGGGATTCTAAGAATAAGTTGGCGCAGGAGGCGGTGAAGAGGGTGAAGAAAGAGTGATGGAGATACTGGCGCAGCGATCGGAGTTTCGGTCCATGTGTGTTTTAGCACAGAGGACGCAGAGGACAACGGAGATTTAGCGGCGATGATGGATTTGCGGGAGACGGTATCTGTGGCGATTGACGCGCTGCGTGCGAATAAGGTGCGCGCGATGCTGACGTCGTTGGGCGTAATTATTGGGAGCGCTTCGATTGTGTTGGTGGTTACCGTGGCGCTAACCAGCCAGAAATTCGTGATTTCGCAGATTGAGGCGGTGGGTTCGAATTTGGTGTCGGCGAGTTTGGTGCAGACGCCGGACAAATCGCAGCCGCTCAGTTACGAGTTGAACGCGGGCGATTTGGTGGAGGCCAAGGCGACAATTCCAGGCGTGACGGTGGTTGCGGGGTTGCGTGAATTGCCCATGACGGTGGTGGTTGGAGGGCAGGTGCGGCCCGTGAATCTGGTGGGCGTGACGGACGGGTATCAGACGATTCGGCGGCTGGTGATTCTGCGCGGGCGATACTTTGATCAGCAGGACGTGGATTCGCGATCGAAAGTTTGCTTGATCACCAAAGATTTGGCGGACCGTGTGTATGGCTTGGAGAATCCACTGGGGCGTTCGCTGCGCATGGGCGAGCTGACATTTTCGGTGATCGGCGTTTTCAAGGAACGCGTTTCCACGTTTGGGCTGACGGAAATTCAGAAAGAGTCGGTGATCATTCCGTTTCCGCTGATGAAATATTACACCGGGGTGGAAGCGTTGCGGACGTTGTACGTGCAGGCGGGGACGCCGGACGAAGTGGACAGCGTGGAAAAGCAACTGACGCGATTGCTGGCGAGCCGGCATCCGGCGGGCGCGGTTTACGACGTAAATACACTAACGGCGATTTTGACGGCGGCCAAGAATATTTCGCGCGGCCTGACGATCATGTTGATTATGGTGGCGTTTATCGCGCTGCTGATCAGCGGGATCGGGATCATGAACATCATGCTGGTGACGGTGCAGGAGCGCACGCGGGAAATCGGGATACGCAAAGCCATTGGGGCGGCGCGCCAAGAGATCATGTATCAATTTTTGATTGAGGCATTTTTGATCAGCGGGGGCGGAGCGGTGCTGGGAATTTTGATTGGCATTGCGGTTCCCGTGACCGTGCAGACGCTGCTGCCGGGAAATTTGCGGGTGCCGATTTCGGGGCTGAGCGTGATCGTGGCTTTCGTCGTGTCGTGTTCGACGGGGCTGCTGTTCGGGTACTTGCCGGCAAACCGAGCGGCGCAATTGCAGCCGGTGGATTCGCTGCGGTATGAGTAATGGCAACGGCCGGAATATATAAGAGCTATATCATTTTTGTGTGTGGGGGAAGCGTATGCGGAAGCAAGCGATGTGGCGGACCGTCTGGCGAGAGCCGGTGAGGAGCGCCGCTATTAAGGTCGCCAGTCTTGCGGTGCTGATGATGTTGGGAGGGGCGACGATGTGCGCCCAGGATTTAGCGGACCGGCCGACGCCGGCGGCCCTGACCGTGAATGATGCGATGGTTCCGCAGGCTGCTGATGCCAATGCGCAAGCCGCGGCCGCTCCGGCGGTAACGGCCAACACCGGGGCGCCCATGGCGCTGACGCTGAAAAGCGCCATTGAAATGGCGCTGCAAAACAGCAAGGACATTCAGATCGCAAAGATTCAGAACAGCCTGGCGGATCGCTCCGCGCAGATTACGCGGGCGGAGTTTCTTCCGAATGTGTACGCGGGCTCTGGGGCGGGCTACACCTACGGAATTCCGGAGACGCCCGGGGGACGCGCGCCTTCTATTTTCAGCCTGACGTATACGGAAGATGCGTTTAACGAACCGCTGCGCGGGCAAGCGAAGGAACTGCAGGAGCAAGCCCGCGCGCAGCGCTTTGCCCTGGCGGAAGTACGGAACGGGGTGATTGTCCGTACCGCGATGGGGTATCTGGAGCTGGAGAAGGTGCGGCACTGCCTGACGCTGCTACGCGCGGAGCAACAGAGCGCGGAGAAAATTCTGGACGTTACGCGGGAGCGGCAGGGAGAAGGCTTTGAACTTCCGGTGGAAACGACCAAGGCGCAGTTAACACGTGCGCAGGTGGTGCAAAAAATATTGCAACTGGAAGGACGCGAGGACGAACTGGAAGTTTTTCTTCGGCGGCAGCTCGGGCTGGCCGAGGATCAAGAGATCGAAGTGAGCACCGAAGATTTGCCTGGCGAGGCGGAACAGCAGGGCGCGAATCTGGTGGCGCTGGCGATGGAAAAGAATACCGGGCTGCAGCTGGCGGAATCCGACGTGCGCGCGAAGGAATTTCGTCTGAAAGGGGAAAAGCGCGGGTATTTGCCGACGTTGCAACTGGTGGGCATTTACAGCGTGCTGGGAAAATACAACAACTACACCGAGTTTTTTAATCACTTTGAGCGCAACAATTTGAATGTCGGCGTGAATGTGCAGGTGCCGCTGTTCAGCGCGAAGACCAAAGCCGATATAGGTTTGGCAGAAGTGAATTTGGAGGCTTCGAAGGCCACGCTGGCGAACCGCAAGGCGCAGGTGACGGCGGAGGTGCGGCAAAAGAGCCGCACGGTGCGCGGGAAAGATGCGGCGAAGGAAGTGGCGCGGCTCGAACTGCAACTGGCGCAGCAAAGTCTGGATGTGCTGCAATCGCAGCTTGGCGAAGGACGCGTGAACCTGCGGGAAGTGGAACGGGCACGCGTAACGGAGAACGATCGCTGGCTGGATTATCTGGATGCGAATTTCGCGCGGCAACAGGCGGAGCTGGATCTGCTGGAGACGGCTGGGCAGTTGGATAAGGTTTGGCAGTAGCGCGGGAAGAAAAAACAACAAACGAAACGCAGGGACACGGAGGACGCAGAGAAGAATTATGTTTGGCGGCGATAATGCTGAAATCGCGGCGCTGGTGGCGGCGAAACTGCGCGAGGGGTTCGCGACGCTGCCGGAATACGAAGCGAATGTTCCGGGCGCCGAGAGAATTGGGGAAGTGTTGGAGCTGACGGCGGAGCGGTTGCAGGACAATTATCCGTACTTTCATCCTTTATATGCCGGGCAGATGCTGAAACCGCCGCATCCTGTGGCGCGGCTGGCCTATGCATTGGCGATGAATATTAATCCAAACAATCACGCGCTGGATGGCGGGCGCGCGACGTCGGCAATGGAAAAAGAGGCGGTTGGCGAAATCGCGGCAATGTTTGGCTGGCGCGAGTTTCTCGGGCATTTGTGCGGCGGTGGGACCATGGCCAATCTGGAGGCGCTGTGGGTTGCGGGGCAATTGCAGTCGGGAAAAACAATTTTAGCCAGTTCGCAGGCGCACTATACGCACAAGAGGATTAGCGCGGTTTTACAATTGAACTGCGAGGCGGTGGATTGTGATGCCGTGGGGCGCATGGAGTTAAATGCGCTGGAGCACCGGCTGGAGCAGGGCGAGGTTGGCACGGTGGTTGCAACGATGGGTACCACGGCGACGGGGTCGGTAGATCCACTTCCGGAAATTCTGCACTTGCGCGAGAGGTATGGATTTCGCGTGCACGCGGATGCGGCGTATGGCGGGTATTACATGCTGGCGGGCAATTTGGGGGCAGGTGCGGCGTCGGCGTTTGCGCGGCTGGCGGATGTGGATTCAATTGTGATTGATCCACATAAGCATGGGTTGCAGCCATATGGGTGCGGCTGCGTGTTGTTTCGCGACCCCAGCGTGGGGAAATTGTACAAACACGATTCGCCATATACCTATTTCAGCTCCGCGGAATTGCACTTGGGTGAGATTAGTTTGGAGTGTTCGCGGCCGGGCGCGGCGGCTGCGGCGCTTTGGGCTACGCAGAAATTGTTGCCGCTGGTCGCGGACGGGGAATTTACGCGGTCGCTGGAGCGCAGCCGAGATGCGGCGCTGGCGCTCTACCGGCGCGTGCAGCGCAGCGAACATTTTTTGGCGGCGTTTGCTCCGGAACTGGACATCGTGATTTTTGCGCCGCGGGCGGCCAGCGCGACCGAATCTTCTTTGCTCGCGCGGCGAACATTTGATGCGGCGGCGCGACGCGATTTGCATTTGGCGTTAGCGGAATTGCCCGCGAAGTTTTGGACGGAGACGCATGGCGAGATGAAACTCGATCGCGAAACAATCACCTGCCTGCGGTCGGTATTGATGAAACCGGAGCATTTGGATTGGGTGGAGCGGATCCGGGGACGGCTGGAATCCGCCGCGCGCGAGGCGCTCGAAGGCGCAAAGGTCGCCCGCTGAACGTGCTACAGCCCCCGTTCGATGGTCGATAACACCGGTTGGCAGAAAGGTTTGAGGCCCGGGCGCGAACTCGGGTAAACTATCCTTTGGGGCGGTCTATTCTTATTGGTCCGTGTTTGCGCGTTCAGGGTGACTTTGCCCTAGCCAGCGTTGGCTGGTGAGGCGGAGTTAGCGGCTTTTCTCAAGCCAGAGTTGGGTTTGACGATTTTCTGAGGGTGAAGAATGCCAGATGTAATGAGAACGTTGTTACTAAATCCGCCGAGCTTTGAAAATTTTGACGGCGGAGCGAGTTCGCGATGGCCGGCGACGCGCGAGATTGAATCGTATTGGTATCCCGTGTGGCTGTCGTACCCGGCGGGCATGATCCCGGGCAGCCGTTTGCTGGATGCTTCGCCGCACAAGATCGACTGGAAACAGACGATTGAGATCTGCAAAGACTACGAATTTTTGGTGCTCTTTACTTCCACGGTAGGCTTCGACAGCGACATCAAACTGCTGCGCAAGATCAAAGAAGCCAATCCTTCGATGAAGGTGGCGTTTGTCGGGCCGCAGGGGCACATCAAACCGAACGAGACTTTGCAAGCCAGCGAGGATATTGATTTCGTGACACACGGCGAACTGGATCACGCCGTCACGGAGTATGCGTATGGCAAGCCGCTCAGTGAGATCAAGGGCGTCAGCTATCGCAAAGACGGCGAGATCGTGCACACTGCGCACCGCGAGCAAATGCACACGGCGGAGCTCGATGCGCTTCCGTTCGCGACGGACACCTACAAGCGCGATTTGCAGATCGAGCGCTACAACGTGCCGTTTCTGCTGCACCCTTTCGTCTCGTTTTACACCACGCGCGGTTGCCCGGCGATGTGCACCTTCTGCATGTGGCCGCAGACGATTTCCGGCCATGCCTGGCGCACGCGTTCGGTGGACAACGTGGTGCAGGAAGTAAAGAACACGCTCGAATACTTCCCGCAGATGAAGGAAATTTTCTTCGACGACGATACCTTCAATATCCGCAAAGACCGCGCGATCGAACTGAGCAAGAAATTCAAGCCGCTGAAATTCCAATGGTCGTGCACGGCGCGGTGCCACAGCAAGTACGAAGAGCTGAAAGAGATGGCGGACGGCGGAGCCCGGCTGTTCATCGTGGGCTTCGAATCGGGCGATCCGCAAATTTTGAAAAACATCAAAAAGGGCGCGACCGTCGAAATGGCGCGCGAGTTCATGAAGAACACCAAGAAGGTGGGCATCAAGGTCCATGGTGACTTCATCATTGGCTTGCCCGGAGAGACCAAGGAAACGATTCAGAAGACCATCGATTTCGCTAAGGAACTGGATTGCGAAACGATCCAGGTTTCGCTGGCGCATGCCATGCCCGGAACAGAGTTACATACCACGATG
>JBEKVU010000221.1:0-7108 GCA_049513775.1 Candidatus Acidiferrum sp. | reverse complement strand
GGGGCCAAGATTGGTGATGGTAAAAATCCCAAAGCCTGCACGAATGACTGTTTTCGTATTGTTGAACGGACGGTAGGCCAGCGAGATCCGCGGCTGAAAATCGCGGTAATAGCTGTTGCGCAGTGACTGCGGCAGGTGGTCCTGGCTCGCGGTTACGTAGTTCGTGCAGGGCAAAGCGGTATTGCCAAGGTTGCAGGCATTGAACGATTGCTGAAAGCCAAGATTCGACGCGTGAAGTCCTTGTTGCTCGAGATAAGAGGCCAGACTGTCCGGCACCACGATCGAATTGTTTCGCTGATCGAAGTTCGCCAGGTTGCCGCCATCTTCGTTGAAGCCGGGAAGGACTTGCCACCGCAGGCCGTAGCTCAGCGTGAGTTTGCTGGTGACCTGGTACTCATCTTGGCCGAACAGGCTGTACTCCCAAGCGGTCCCGGCAACGTCGGGGCTCGAAACCGCAAAAAAGAGCGTGGTGGGCAGCCCTTCGAGAAAATTGCCGAATGCATTGCCCGTGAACGTGGGCAGACCCGGGGCCGGAGGCAGAAACGTGAATTGGCCAAAATCATCGGAGGGTTGAAAGGTCTCGATGTCCGCGTAGCGCACTCTGCGCACGTCGATGCCAGCCTTAATGGTGTGTTTGCCCCGCGTCCAGGTTAGGTTGTCCGTGAACTGCGTCGTCCGGGACTGCGTCACTCCCGCTTTGTCGCGCCCGATGGGCGTAAACCCGGTTCCGGCACTAAAGTTAAAAGTTGGAAAGGCATCCGTGGTCGGGTGCTGGCTGATGTTCACGCCGGTGAGGTCAAGTTGCGAGAGCGCTGCCGCGCCTTCGATGGGGAATCCCACGCTAACGATAACGTTCGTGAAGCCGAAGCGAAACTCATTCAACAGCTTCGGCGTAAACACCCAGGTATGTGAGACCAGCAGGCTGCGGTTGTGCACGCTGTCTGCGTCGTCGGGCAAAAATGGGTTCGCGTAATCTTCCGTGATGTTCTTGCGGCTAAAGCGTACGTATGCGGATTGCTTGGAATTTATCGTTTCGTCGATGCGGATATCCGCTCCGTTGGTGCTCGCGGGCGTAGCCTGGAAATTCTCGTAGTTATAGTTTGCCTGGCCGCTGACGTTAGGCAGAGGGTAGTAGCTCAGCAGCGCCGCAGCGGTGGGATTGATGCTCGTGGATGGAATCACCGGACCGCCCAGCGCCGTCAGGTTGCCCTGCCGCTCTGCCTGCGTGGGCACCAGAAACTGTTGAGCGACCGCCGTCGAGCGCCGATTTCCTTCGTAATCCACAAAGAAAAATGTCTTGTTCTTACCATCGTAAAGACGCGGAATGCTCAACGGGCCGCCGAGCGATCCACCAAAGGTGTTGAAGTGTTTTGGAGCCTTGCCATTAAAGCCGTAGGGATCTGCGTCGAGCGCATCGTTTTGCAGATACTCGAACAGGCTACCGTGGTAGTTCTCCGTGCCGCTCTTGGTCGTGAAGGTGACGTCGCCGACCTGCGAAAACTCCGCGCTGTTGTTAAACGACGTAACCCGCACCGCGGAAATTCCTTCCTGCGAGGGATACGCATCTTGCAGTGCGCCATTCTGCCGCACGTTCGCCGTGGAGATGCCGTCGACGGAGAAGTTCACCATCGACGCGCTCGCACCACCCAACGCGATGTTTCCGGAGCTGTCTTGCTGCACGTTCGGCGAAACCGCCAGCGCTCCCAGAGGGCTGGTTGTGACGGCGCGATTGTTCAGCGGCAGCTGCGTTATCTGTTGGTTGTCTTTCGAATCGCTGATTACCCCATTCTCGGTATTAATCGCCACGATCGAGTCGACAACCTCCACCGTTGTCGCTTGACTCTTGACCACGAAGGTCACGTCGATCCTGAGCGTCTGCCGGGCATTCAATTCCGCGGATGGAACGTGGACATCCGCAAAACCATCCGCCTGCGCGGACAGCGCATACTTGCCAGGCTTGAGGTTCACAAATTCGAATGCTCCGTTCTGGTCCGATGCGACGGTGCGAACGCTATTGTCTTCCAGGCTCTGAATCGTAATCAGCGCGCCAGGCACCGCACCCTCAGACGCATCATGCGCCACGCCGATAATACTGCCGAACGTAGACTGCGCCCCGGACACCTGCGCAACACAGAATGCCGTGGCTGCAAAAAGGAGGAGCAGTAAAAATCGCGAACTATGGAAGCGCAAGCCGATCATGGGAAACACCTCGTTGGAAGAACCGTAAAGCGCGAGGCGTTAGAAAGGCGTTAGAATTTCACCAGAAAGTTCACGGGATTAGCGTAGATATTCTTATTCGCCAGATTAGAAAAATTAAACCGTGGACGGACAGAAAAGTGCCGTCCGCGGTTCACGCTGCTAAACTAACTAAAGATCGGAAGAAATAGGCGAAATTATGCTCCCGTAATTGTTTTTCGCCTTCGTCATCCAATCTAGAATTTGTAGATCAAATCCATTCCGAAAAAGAGTTGGTTTCTCGCCGTCCCATTGTTGTATCCCGGAAGCCCCCACGAGTGATCGAAACGCAGCTCCGGGCGGAACATAACCGTATTTCCAATGTACTTAGTGAAGTACAGCGTGTTTTCCGTATACTTATCGGGAATCCCGGTTCGCTGGCCTTTTTTATCGTCAAGAAGGTCCGAGCGGAACCCGACCATCAGCTTGGAACTTAGTTCACGATTGATGTAGTTGACGATTGCGTACTCAGGTGCCGTGCAGCGCAGCTGCCCGATCGCGCAAAATGCGCCGTTAGCGCCAAGTATGGTCCGAACGGGATTTGCAACATTTCCGGCGACGTTCGGCACATCGCGTTCGTACATGTACCAAGTCTCAGTCGCCATGTGCCATTTGCTGTTGAACTTGTGATACCAGGTAAAGTCATAGTCCTGCAGGTTGTTGTATGCGTACTTTCCGCTATTGATGCCATTCGCGCATCCGTAAAAATTGTCGTTGTTGCTCGCCGTCGAGTAGTTCAAGCAAAAGATTCCCGAGGGCCTCGCATCGTCGGACCACGGCGCATCATCGTGCCCGGCGGAAACGCCCAGTTGTATCATCCACTGTTTATTCAGCTTGAGCGAACCGAAGATGCCTGTGTCCGTAAAGGGATCGATCGTGTAGAGCAACGAGTGCGTCATGTTGTAATTGTTTGGCGCCAATTGCGCTTCGATCCCGGGAACCGAGAGAAAGCGGCCGATGCGGAAATTCAACCCGTCCATGACTGGGAAATACAGGTCCACGTATTCGAGCACGGGATCGAAGCCATACTGCCGGTTAAACTTCAGCAGTTGCTGGCTCAAGTAATCCTGGGCGGTCGTGAAGCGATAGTCGACGCCGTAGAAACCGGTGATATGGTAGCCCCAGTCGAAATGGTCGTTTTGCACCGTGTCCGGCAAACGTTCGATGTAGACAACCGCCTGATTGAGTTCAATCTTATTCGGAAAAATGTCGTAGGAGACTGGGAAGTTATTGTGGGCCGAGGTGCTGAAATTGATGCTGGCGGCGACCCATCCGTAGATCTTCGTCCTGCTGTTTTCCAGTCCCAGCGCGGACATCAAAGGATAGGTGTTGCCATCGGGTGCGCCGATATCTGGGGCACCTCCGTAGATCCAGTCTGCGGATGGAAAGGGCGTCGAATCGAGAGGCGTCGGCAGGCCGCGCTTCGCCGGAGCAGCACTAGTCGGATTCGTCCCGGCCCAATCTTGCTGATAGTACTGCGCCAGGCGATGAAGGAAATTTCCGGTCAGGACGCCACCGCTGTTGGTATCTTTTTTCGTACCCGCGCTTTGCCCGTTCGCCGGGCTTGCAGTGCCTTGGGAATTTGTATCGCCCGTGCCGGACGCCGCGGCACCAGCAGCGTCGTCTGCGCCGGAAGCGTTCGAATCCGATGAAGAAACATCATGCGCCGCCGCGCAGCGATCGCTAGAAACAACCTCGCTGGACGTCGCGATTTTTGGCGCGTTGGTTGCCGGACGTGCGTCGGTGCACGTTGCCCCTTCCGTCGTTTCGGCCGATGCCGCCCCGTCTGCGGCGTTCGCACTCTTGGTCACGGGGGTAATGGGTGCCTGACCCGCTGCGGCCACCTTCGCTAAGCCGGAATCGTCTGCGTGTATCGGGAACGGCGACACCGCTGTGCAGACCAGCGAGCCTCCAGCTATCACCAGAATTCTCAATCGACTATCAAATCTACGCATTCATGCTCTCCTGAATTACCTGGGCAACGGAAGTATTTCCGGGGGTATGCAACGCCAGAACGCAGGCGCGGAGGGATCGTTCGTTGCCAATAGATGTTAGCGACGCCAGCGTAAGGAAATCGTAAGGCGCATATAAGGCCGGTATTAGCACTAGGGCGGTCAAAATTCGGCCCCTTTCACCGCACCCGCAGGGTCGAACTCTTCTTGGACCTGGAACTAGGCATTGCACTGGACTTGCCAAAGACCTGCCGAAGCTGGCTGCGGCAAGTGGTTGAAGACAGAAGAGCTACGTTCGAGAACCTGCGGCTTGCTCCGCACAGTGTCTCGGCATTGACACTTCTGTCGAAAACCGCGTCGAGCGAAAGGACTGACCGGATCGTGTGGAATATTTGTTCAGCGCGGAAGCGTCGCCCCGGGATACAGCACGGCAATCTCATTCGCCACCGCGCGCATCTCTTCGTGGATCAAACCGTTGCTGGCCAGAATCACCGGTCCGCCAAGCTCATAGGGGTGTCCGGCAAAATCGCTTACATGGCCTCCAGCTTCTTGAATGAGCAGAACGCCGGCCGCCGTATCCCAGTTCTTCAGCCCAAATTCCCAGAAGCCTTCGAAGCGGCCGCACGCGACATTCGCCAGGTCCAGCGCCGCGGAGCCATCGCGGCGCACGCCGTGGGATCGCATGGTGAAATCCGAATAGTAATGAACATTGGGGCTGGCGTAGCGCTCGTGCACCGGAAAGCCGGTGCACAACAGGCTAGTCGAAAGCGTTGCGTTCTGCGAGACGTGGATTTTCGCGCCGTTCAACGTTGCGCCTTCGCCGCGCGCCGCGGCGAATAATTCCTCATGCATCGGGTCGTAAACCACACCGCAAACCAAAGTATCCCGCGCCGCAGGGGCGCTGCCCGGAGTGGCAGGCGTCTGTTGCGCCAGCGCGATGGAAACGCAGAAGCATGGATAGCCGTGGGCAAAATTCGTAGTGCCATCGAGCGGGTCCACGTGCCAGCGAAATTGCGATGTCGATTCGTGCCCCGAGCCTTCTTCGGCGACGATCGCATGCGAGGGGAAATATTTCGTCAGCTTTTCAACGATCAGTTTTTCAGAGCGTTTGTCCGCCTGCGTAACCAGGTCCACTTCTCTTTTGTAGGAAATTTGCGCCGGGTGTTTGGCTTCTTCGCGCAGGATCGCGCCAGCTTCCTTCGCTATTTCTACCGCCGCCGCAAGATAGTTTGTGGTCATACGTTGGGGTCGGGGCCGCGGAAGTCAATAAAGCACTGAGCTAGCCACATCGGAAAGTATACGTCAGGATTTATTGCGGGCCGGTAAGATAGCTCGTGCGGTGCCGAACGTGATAGGTCCCCAGAACTTTCACGTCAATGCTGCGATAGGAATTGGCCGGGCCGCGCGGATTCGGATAGTACGCCAGCCGGTATTGCGTGCGCAGTTCCTGATCGATGCGATCGAAAATGATGCCCAGTTCCTGCGGCGTGTCCGGGTAAAACATCGCGCCGCCCGTGGTTTCCGTGATGGTTTCCAGCGCGTGCTCTCCGGCGGTATTGCGGCCGTTTTCGTTTTTCACCGGACGGATCACAATGGTGTACAGCAGCGCGCCGCTGCGCACCGCTTCTTTTCGCGCCACCTCAAAATCGTAGCCGCTGGTCGTTTCGCCCGCGTCGGTCACCAGAATAATCACGCGCCGGCGCTCTTCGCCGCGCTTCTCGAGCGCTCGTGAACCAAACACCAAGGCATCGTAAATGGAGGTACCGGCCCCACCGGGAATTTTCCGCACCGCTTCTTGCAGCGCCGGCACATTATCGGAAAACGATGCGTACTGCGTTACCGATTCGTCAAAGGCAAAAACACCCAGCCGATCGTTGGGACGCAACACCTGGCGAATAAAATGTGCGGCAGCTTCCTGCTCGAAAGCAAACTCTTTGTGCGCGCTGAGGCTGGCGTCGATCATCAGCGCCAGATCCAGCGGCTGCGAAGTCTCCGATTCGAATGCTTCGATCTTCTGCTGCACGCCTTCTTCGAAAATCTGAAAAGCCTCAACCGGCAGATCTGGTGCCGGCCGATTGTGGTCGTCAAGCACGCTGGCCAGCACCGTCACCAGATTTACGGTCACGCGAATGCGCCCCCGCTGATTGGCGGCATCCTGCGATTGCCCCGGGATCGGCTCAGTGGTCGAAGTATCCAGCGAGGGCTCCACGATCGGCACCGGCGGCCCCGGCGCAACGCCGGCATTGTTCGCGCCAGCGCTGCTCGCGTTGCTCGAACCGCTTGCCTTCTTCGCATTGCGCGTTCGTGGCGAACCGGACGATCCCGCACCCGGCGCGCTCGGAATGCCGGTGGCAGGCGCCATCGGCCCTGCGTTGGAATCGCTGGACGTATCCGTCGTGCCGTTCGCAGGCGGCGCAGTGGTCTTGTTCTTCTGCGCCCATGGCGGACGATTGGGATCATCCTGCGCGTTCACTGGCCCTCCCATCACGCACAACATCGCGCACGCGCAAAGCAGGGCTACAGCAGCCCGCCGAATTGCCGTGGTGGGGTCCGGCTTCAGCCGCGACCGGCGTAAACGGTTCCGGAAGAGCACACCCCCGGGAGCTATTTCGAGAGGATACCTCGGTCCGTTATTGGCTAGGGAAGTTCGAAGACGAGGTGTCGGCATTGGAGGTTAAGATCGAGTAGTTAGCATGGAGAAGCTAACACGCAGCAGTTAACGTGCAGAAGTTAGGATGCGGATTTCGCGGCCGGTGCCGCCCCTGGCGCTCCTTGTGTCCCCGGTGAAGGTGGTAACTCGCCATCCGCCCACACCGCTCCGTCTTCGAAAAACTCTTTCTTCCAAATGGGCACGGTGCGCTTCAGCGTATCGATAGCCCAGCGGCAAGCCTCAAACGCCGGCGCGCGATGCGCTGCACTAA
>JBEKVU010000220.1:0-7130 GCA_049513775.1 Candidatus Acidiferrum sp. | reverse complement strand
AAAACCATCTTCGTGTTCGCGCGGCGCCTGATGCCAGGGCTTGGCAAAATTCTGATTGCCGCGACCGCCGCGGCCGCCGTGCGCCACCAGCACGCGTTGGCCGGGAATAGCCAAATCCGCCATGGTCCGACCATGCTCATCAATCACCAGCGTGCCCACCGGAACTTGCAAAATCATGTCGCTGCCGGAGTGCCCCGTGCAATTCGAGCCTTCACCGTGCCGCCCGCGCTCCGCCTTGAATTCGCGGTTATAGCGATAACGCAAAAGCGTGTTGTCGTTCGGGTTGGCCTCCACAAAAATGCTTCCGCCGCTTCCGCCATCCCCGCCGGACGGCCCGCCGCGCGGCACAAACTTCTCGCGCCGAAACGCCACGCAGCCGTTCCCGCCGTCGCCGGCCTTCACCAATATTTTTGCTTCGTCAACAAACACGGCTCATATTCCTTGGACAAACAAATCAAATGTGGGCACCAGCGTAGAAACAAAAAGCGGCCCCGGCTAGCCAGGACCGCTTTTCAAAGAGTCGGACACTGCGCACCACGTGTACCGCAAACGCCGCGTTAATTTACCGCAGCGCTGGTTTCAGGCTGTTCCTGCGGGGCCACGCTGATCTCGCGCCCGTGTCGCCCGCGATCTGTAAACTTCACGTAGCCGGTCACCAGCGCGTACAGCGTATCGTCTTTGCCCTTGCCGACGTTTTCCCCCGCGCGGTGTTTGGTGCCGCGCTGCCGGATCAAGATCGTGCCCGCGTTAACCAGTTGCCCGCCAAATCGCTTGACGCCCAGCCGCTGTCCGTGTGAATCGCGGCCGTTTGTAGAGGAGCCGCCGCCCTTTTTATGTGCCATTGCGCAATCCTTTGTGATTGAGTCTGGCGAGCTAAAGCCCGCGCCAAGAATAACTTACAGCTTAATTTCGCTGACCCTCACGGAAGTGTAGTTCTGCCGGTGCCCGCGCCGGATCTTGTACTGGTTGGTCTTCTTGAACTTCAGCACGATCACCTTTTTGGCGCGATCCTGAGCCACAATTTTGCCCGTCACGGTCGCTTTTCCGGCGTCCGTGCCATGCAGAATCTTCTTTTCCCCGTCGTGCACGGCCAGCACCGAGCCAAAGGTAACATCTTCACCAATTTGCCCGTCTACCCGCTCGATTCGAATGGTGTCGCCCGGCGCGACGCGATACTGCTTTCCTCCGGTCTTAATGACTGCGTACATCATTCCTCCAAAGCTAAAGACAAACCATAAGTATAGGGTGAATACCGCCCACCGTCAATTAAGGAATTGCCCGATCCGCCAAACTCGCGCAGGTAGGTATCCCGATGGCGCTTGCCAAGGCGCGAAACACAAGTATAAGCGCTGGCCGCGCGTGCCGATTAGTTTTGTTAGCTCGGGCCGCACAAATCGTTCGGCTATACTCCTCTCGTTCTAGGGACTTGGGAGGCTGTGCATGCCAATGATCGCGCCTGCGGCCGAGTGGGACACGCTCGTCCAAAGAATGAAGACCGAAATGCCCGAGGCCTTTGCCTCGGAGGGCAGAATCTTGAACCTCGTCGAAGGCGAATGGCGGGAGCTGGGCTTCGGAAGGCACTACGAATCCGCCGTGGACGGCCGCAGCCTCGGCAAAATCCCCATGATCGATCTGGAGAGCGCCCGCCGCGCGGTGAAATTCGCCAAATCGGAAGGCTCCGCCTGGGCCGGCGTGGACCTGGACGAACGCCGCCAGCGGGTCACCGAATGTGTCGGAAAACTACGCGAACAGCGCGAGCTGATCGCCCTGCTGCTCATCTGGGAAATCGGTAAGCCCTACGCGCAGGCCCTTACCGATATCGATCGCTGCCTGAGCGGCGTAGAGTGGTACGTTGAAAATATCGAATCGATGCTCGGCACGCGCAAGCCCATCGGCCTGATCTCCAACATCGCGTCGTGGAACTATCCCATGTCCGTGCTCATGCACGCGGTGCTGGTGCAGGTGCTGGCCGGCAACTCCGTAATTTCCAAAACGCCCACCGATGGCAGCTTGTACGCGCTTTCACTGACGCATGCCATCGCGCGCCGTTGCGGCTTGCCGGTCTCGCTGGTCAGTGGTTCGGGCGGTCAGCTCAGCGACGCCTTGGTACGCAATGAATCGGTCGATTGCCTGGCCTTCGTCGGCGGAAAAACCAATGGCGGCGTCATTGCCTCCACCCTGTACGACGAAAACAAGCGCTACATTCTCGAAATGGAGGGCGTCAACGCCTACGGCGTCTGGAAGTTTTCCGATTGGGCCAATCTCGCGCCGCAAATGCGCAAAGGATTTGATTACGGCAAGCAGCGCTGCACCGCCTATGTTCGCTACGTTGTCCAGCGCGAGCTTTTCCCGCAATTCCTGGAAATGTACTTGCCGGTACTGCGCTCCTTGCGCTTTGGCAATCCCGTGATGGTCCAATCGGAAACCGATCCTTTGCCCAAGCTTGATTTTGGTCCGCTGATCAACAGTAAAAAAGTGGAAGAGTTGCGCGTGCTGTACACCGAAGCGCTCGGAAAGGGCGCCATCAGTCTGTACGAAGCCACAGTGCCGGAAAGCATGATCTTCCCCAACCAGGATACTTCCGCGTACGTCGGGCCCGCAGCCCTGCTGAATATCCCAAAGAATACCAAGCTCTATCACAATGAGCCGTTCGGCCCCATCGACACCATCGTGGTCGTCGATCATCTCGAAGAATTGATCACCGAAATGAACATCTCCAATGGCTCGTTGGTCTCTTCGATCGCCTGCGACGAGCCAAAAACCGCCCGCACCGTGGCCGAACAGCTGCGCGGTTTCAAAGTAGGCGTCAACACCATGCGCTCGCGCGGCGACCGCGAAGAAGTCTTTGGCGGTATCGGCCAATCCTGGAAAGGCTGCTTCGTCGGCGGAAAGTATCTAGTGCAATCCGTGACGCAGGGTCCAGCCGGAGAAAAATTGTGCGGCCACTTCCCGGACTACACGCTGCTCCCCGAAGAGACCTCCATGAAGTCCCTGACCGCCGCCACCGCGAAGTGAGCAATCTCGTATACTTGTAGCGGCCGCCTTCTGAGGCGCTCGCTTTTTGTAGACTTCGCCCGGGAGTGATCGGGCTAAAGAAATATTTATGACCCGCGCCCTGATCGTAGTCGACGTCCAACGGGACTTCTGCGAAGGCGGCACCTTAGCCGCCAGCGAGACCCGGTCGTTACTCCAGCCTTTAGGCGAATACCTCGCGGCAGCGCGCCACCTGGGCACAAAAATCGTCTTCACCCAGGACTGGCATCCGCCAAATCACAGCTCTTTCGCGACCGAAGGCGGCCCTTGGCCCGTGCATTGCGTCGCAGGTTCCCCAGGCGCCGAACTGATGCCGCCGCTCGTAGCCGAAGCCGGCGATGTGGTGGTCCACAAAGGTCAGATGAGAGAAGGCGCGGGCTACTCGGGCTTTGAGAGCACGTCGCTAACGGAACAATTGCGCAAGCTCGGCGTGCAAGAAGCCGCGGTCTGCGGGGTAGCCACCGAGTATTGCGTGCGTGCAACCGCCCTCGACGCCGCAAAAGCCGGATTCCGCGTCACGGCGCTCAGGGACCTGATTCGTCCCGTGCAACTCGCTGCCGTCGAGCCAACACTGCAGGAGCTGTCCTCTCAGGGCATCGAAATAACGGACTCGCGATCCTGGCTGAAAACCGCTCCGCAGGGTCTGCGTCACGGGTCGTCCGCCGCCCGCTAGGAGTCTTCACCCAGGGGTGTCGCCGCGCCACAATGTCTCCTCGGTGCCGCACGTTACCTGCTGAAGCCACCGAGCGTTGACCTAACTGCGCGCACTCTAAGTGCGGGCCATGGAGCCGCATTTGAAGCCCGAATTGCAGGAAAAATTGAGCCGTCTTCTAACGCAGCAGGGACGCGACAGCAGGTCCCTCGTAGTGGAAACTGTCAAACGCTTGGTGAATTACGATGAATGGTTCGCCCAGCAAGCCAAAGAAGTCCCGGCCGCCGCGGATCGCGGAGAATTTGTCGAACATGCCGATGTTCTGAAGTTGATCAATAGCAGGTACCCCGGCTAATGCATTCCCCTAGACGAATCCCGCCGTCCGCCAAGGGCCGCAACCGTTTTCCCAGCCGCGCACCCGATACTTCAATCCAGTTCATCGAATAGAACAGCGAGGCGAGGTGCCTCGCTCGAGTGACGGATTAAACCGTCCAAGAGGAGCAACCGTGGCCGAGCAAACGCAAAAGCATACCAACGGCAAAGTCGAGATGGATAAGTCGAAGTTCGATTGGGTCAGCGGACGTTCCGCGTGCTCCCTGGCTGGCGTCTTCAAGACCCTCCGCCTTGAAGTCGAAGAGGACGTCCACACGCGTAACCACCTGCGCCCGCCAAATTCTCCCTACGAATTTTCCGTCACGGATACCGACCAAGGTTTTACCGTCAGCCTCGAAGCCAAGGGCGTAAAAAAGTCCGTCATGTTTAAACTCGCCGACCACGCCGTTTTAGTGAAAGACGAAAAAGGTGATGCCATGTTTGAAGTCACGCTAGCCTTCAGCAATGAGGGCGACTGCCGTCTCAGAGTAAATCACGAAGACCGCGAATACTGGCAAGTACGCCGCATGGCTCTTGAAGGACTGATGTTCGCAAGCTACTAAAAGGTCGGCGGCATCTGCCGGAGACCGCAACCGGCGCACCGGCGACGTACACGGGACCAAATGAGAACATTTTATCGCGTCACCCTCCTGGCATTTGTCATTGGATTGGCGCTGCTTTGTTGTTTCGTGCCCTGGACAACGACGCCGGCCGGAAGTGCGGCGGCGCATGACGCGGTAGGTTATGCGCCGATCTGGTCGCAGCGATTCGCGAATGTCGCCAGAGCGCGGGTGGACTATGGAGCGTTTGCATTGCTAGCCGGCGGCGCTGCGTTTTTCGCCATAGTCATAGGCGGCGCCGCTTATTTTTTCCGCGATGATCGCGGGTCCGAAAGGTCGGATACTTGAGTTGTTCGCAAACGCATTTTAGATTTTCCGTCCGGAACAATCGCGTAGGTTTCGCTCGCGAAACTATTGAAGGTGAATCGGATGATCGTATCCGGTGAGTTCGAGGTAGCCTACCCCAGCGACGGGCTGAGTGAGGCGAGTCCCGCTAAGCGTGACCGCTCCCTCCCAGTAACCGGGCGACAATCTAGATTGCCCGGTGAGTTCTTGCGAGGGCAACGGAGTTTTTACTTCGAGACTTATGGCGAACTGCGGGACGCGGATTTTCCAGCCAATCGGATAAGTGGCGTGCGTCGTCGGACTCTTCCAATGCTCAGCAGCAGCATCCAGCGAAAAATCGGCCGCCTGCAGATGCGTGGTTTTGCCTTGAGCGTCGACGTATGTTCCGGACGAGTACGGATCGATGCCGCCATCTTTGCGGCGAAAGTGATAAAGCATCAGCTCCGTGCGATCGCTTAGCTGGATGGCCAGCCAATCCCAGCCCAACTGCTCCGTGTCCAATCCGGTGGTGAAAAATTCGTGGTCCATCCAGCTCACGCCGCTGACTTCGTAAGACTTTCCGCCTAATTTAATCTCTCCTTCGGTCGCGATGCGCGTCAGCGAGACGTAATGGGAGGCGTGTCCATCGCCTGCGGATTTCTGGCTGACGCCGTTTTCGCCTTGAATCACCGGTGGTTTCTCGGGATGCAGTTTTAACTGGAGAGTGAAGTCTGGCCCCACGGCCTGCAGTTCCTGATCTTCCCCGTTCCATTTCACTTGCCAATTCCCATTCCAGACTCTTTGCTGCGTCTCGTCGGCGCCCGCGATTTCCGGGCCACGACGATTCAAACGCTCGGTGTGATAAAACTTTCCTCCGTCAAGATCGCTCAGCGCCAGATGCGCAAGGTACAAATCCTGAATTTCCCATGTCTGGCTTTTCGTCGCGTCACGATCAGTGCCCTGCCGAAAAAAAGTCAGCTCGAAGCCGAAGCGGCGGCCGCTGGAGGCGGTAACGTTTCCGGTGTAATACCACCACTCTGTTTGATACGAGGGATGATCAAAATAATCGCGCGGGAATTGATAGCGATAACCGGGCCGCGCCGTCTCATAGAGCGCCTGGTCTTGCGCAAACAGGCCCGTAGGCAGTAGTGACAGCAAGAGCAACCATGAGACCAAACGTGCACCACCAAGCCAGACTAAAAAACCGCCATCCCGTTGGGATCGGCCTTTCCTCGCGCCCTCTCTACTCATCGTGCACCACTTCGAGCGGATTCAGCCGCACCGCCAACTCCGCCGGATAAAGCCCGGCAATCACCGTCGCCACATAAACCGCGCTCAGCGCCCCCAACAACACCGCCACCGGCCAGTGAAAACGAATGGTCCATCCGAACGATTGCTTGTTGATCACAAAAATCAACACCAGCGACATAGCGAAGCCAAGCGCCACTCCCGCGACATTTGCCAAAATTCCCAGCAGCCCCGCTTCCACCAGAATCAGTTTCCGAATCTGATTTTTCGACGAGCCCAGAAACCGCAGTAACCCCAATTCACGCCTCCGGTCAATCACCAGCGCCAGCAGCGCCCCGGCAACGCCCATCACCGCCACGATGATGGCGACCGCCTCCAGCGCATAGGTAATGGCAAACGTCCGGTCAAAAATGCGTATGGCCTCGCCGCGCAGATTGGCATTGGAAAAAATCAAAATCCGGTGCCCCGCGGCAGCTTGCACAATTTCCGCGCGCACGCGCTCGACCGGCGTTCCACGCGCCACATACACGGCAAGATTTGAAGGCGCTTCATCCGGCAAATACTTCAGCATGGTGTCGCGGTCCATGATGATGTTCCCGCGTTCGCTCGAATAGTCGTAGTAAACGTCGGCAATCCTGAACGACGGCTGCGCATCGCCGAGCGAAAGTTTCAGTGTGTCGCCAATCCTCGCGTGATGCTTGTACGTAAACGGTTCGCTCACCACCACCGCGTCCGCGCCCTGCAACTCGGCAAGCACTCGCTCCGTCGACCGCCCGGAAAAAAACGCCGTATTTTTATATTTTCCAAGCACACGCAAATCCGCGGAAGCCAACGTTGCCGGCAATCCATCATAAGTAATTTCGTACGCCCTTAAACGGTCCAGGGCCGCCACGCCGGGCAACTTAGCAATCGCGTTCGCCAGCTCCAGCGAAATCGTCGGA
>JBEKVU010000219.1:0-7146 GCA_049513775.1 Candidatus Acidiferrum sp. | reverse complement strand
CCTAATCCCGACGCTTCACCGCTATCTTCCTCCGACAGTACCTGGCTTATTGCGCGCTCCGCCCTAACGCGGGCTCTCTAACTCTCCTGCAATCAATGACCCGTAACAGTTCCCTCATGCCCACCTTGGAAAGCCACATGCATTCGACATCTCCAGCTTCGTCTGAGGGCAATCAATCATGATTACTATCTGTCGTAACGCGATCTCCGCTCTGTTCCTCTTAACACTCGCCAGCGTTTCCGCAACGTATCTCGCCGCGCAGCAGTCCTCCGCCCCGATCTACACCAACGACGCCCCCGCGCGCCTCGACACTCCCACCTCCGCCCAACCGCCCACACCAGATAATTCCGCCACCCCTCCCCGCGACGAGCACCCAGCCGACGGCCGCCGCAACGCCGCCCTCCCCGCCGAAGCCTACGCCGTCGCACCCGGCACAAAATTCCTCGTGCGCCTCGACGACGATCTCTCGACCAAAACCACGGAAGAAAATCACCACTTCCGCGTCACCACCCTCGAACCGCTCGAAGCCGGCAGCGGCATCTATCTCCCTGCAGGCGCGCAGATCGAAGGCCGGGTGACGCGCGTCGAGTCTGCCGGCATGGCCGGCCACGCCAAGCTGTATCTAACCTTCGATTATCTGCGCACGCGCTTCGGAAAATTGCCCATCGTCGCCGAAGTCTCCGGCATTCCCGGCGACCACAGCGTCAAATCCAGCGCCACCAAAGAAGGACTGATCGAAGGCCGCAGTAGCACGCAGGAAGACGCCGCCGAAGCCGCAACATTGGCCGCAGCGCTAGGCGCCGTAAAAGGCGTAAAAGACAAAGACAAAAAAGAAGCCGCCGAAGGCGCCGCCATGGCCGCCTTCACCGCCTACCTAGCCGAATCCGGCCGCGGCCACGAACTAACTTTCCAGCACGGCGTAAAACTCGAGCTAGAACTCGAGCGCGCCCTCTACCTCTTAAAGGATTAAGCCATCGCGTCGAGGCTTACTTGCACTTACACCACGGCGAACGCTTGGCCTCTTGGCATCCCCCACCCTGACAGAGCGTTCTACTCGGCCATGCCTCGAGGCGGCTGTATGGATCGCCACGTTTCCAGCGCCCATTCCTGCTCCTCGGGTTTTGAGAAGACGATCGAACACACCGCTCTCCCTGAGGGATAAAAGCACGAAGACTTCAGGAGAAAATAGCGGTCGCCGCTTTCGCCGATCTTTTCCTGGATCGCGCCGTTGGCAACATAGTTCTCGTCTTCTTCCAAGTGTTCCGGCTGACCTTGCCGAATTTCTTGTCGCCGCGATTCAAACGCACCGCGTTCCAAGGAAGTTGCAAACCGATACGCTGTGAACCAGATCTCGCTAGGAGGGCTCAGCGCGAAGAAATTACCTTCTTCGTCGGACTGGAATTCACTAAACGAGCCCGGGAGCCGCATGCGCCATCCGCCTGGTAGCACAACGGTGACATTTTTTCTGCGATATCCGATGGCCGGCTCACCCGTGATGTTTTTCCGAATGACCTCCCTTGACGAGCCGTCAGCGTTCAAAAACTGCAAGATTTCTGCCCATTCGGCCCAGGGATAGGGCCGAAACGGGTCAAGCCTGTAGGCGGCATCTAAGGAACCGACAACTTCCTGCAGGAGTTTTTTTTCTGCGTCGTTGACTGGAGCACGCCAGCGCACGTTCGTCCACATCTGGGTCAACGCGCGCCCCAGAAAATATTCCGCGTTGAAACCCGGAGTCCACCATGCGAAGAAATCCTTCCCGTTCTCGCCTTCTTGCGAGGTTTTGAGCAGCCAAGCTCGGTCTCGCGGCCCTAACGGAGTAATTGGAAATGCTGCAGACTCGAATTGGGGCTCCATGGGCATGCACAACGCGGTTCCGGTTAGGTCTTGCTCAACGGGTTCCTCGAAAAACGTGCCTGCCAAAGTCCGTAGCCACTGTGACATAGCATCGATAACCCTTCTTTGATCTCCCGTGAAAAAGTATTCGGCTTCATCCGAATACTCCTCATCACTGTCCTCCGGCCTGAGCCACAAGGCGCCGAAATCGCGTACCATATCGATGAGCACCGAGCATAGGTAGATGTGGTAGCCCGGACCCACCGTCGAGGTATTCGCCGACGCAACCAGGTGTCCTGGGTCCACCAGTGAGAGTTCGACTTCCTCCGCGCCGGGATGAAGTTTGCTAAAGAGCGTCGGACATGACTCGACGAATCCCAGCCGCGTCTCTGGCAACACCTCCGAGCACCTTGTCCGAATCCAATCTGCCATCCTCTGCAGGAGAACGTCTGGCTCCGCAGTAGGCGCGTCGAGTTTTGCAAGCAGTCGTAAACCGATGGACAAGGTTGACTCCGATGCTGACCCAGATTGTACGTCACGAGAATTAACGCAGCGCCACTAAATGCTCGGGGATGCTCCGTCTCTCGCAGAAAACTTGGCAAGGGGATTCGGGCTTGTTATTGTCGGGTGGTCTTCATCGCGGGCGTTCACCCCAGGGATGCGTGCGGTGCGCGCGTGTGGATTGTTGCAAGATTCGGCGCGCGAGTGCAACGCAGGGTTCATTCCATCAATTTTCGGGTACGAAAGAGGCTGAGCTTCATGGCGGACGAGACGCGAGGGGCGGTGCGTGGCGTGGAAGGTCGAGGCGAAGTGCGAGGTGAAGTACGCGCCGACGTACGTGCGAGCGACGCGCAGGAGCGGCGCGACCGCGTGCTGATCGTCGAGGACGAGGACAATGCGCGGCGCGGCTACGAACAGCTGCTCCAGCGCTGGGGATGCGACACGCTCGGCGTGGCCACCGCCGAGGATGCGCTGGCGAAATTTGCCAGTTATCAGCCGGACAGCATCATTGCCGACGTGGAATTGCCGGGCATGAATGGGCTCGATCTACTGAAACAACTCGGCGATGAACTGCTCGATGTGCCGGCGATTATCATTACCGGAAAAGGCAGCGAAGAGCGCGCCGTGGCAGCCATCGAAGCGGGAGCGTTCTGGTACATCGAAAAGCCCTTGAAGGGGCCGGTGTTGCGCGCGCTGCTGGACCGCGCGCTCAGCAAGGCGCGCGATTCGCGGCGTCTGCAGGTGCTGCAACGCCAGTTGCGCGAAGCGGGGCGCATTGGTGACATGGTGGGCGCGTCCAAGCCGATGCAGGACGTAATGCGCGTGGTGGAGATGGCGGCACCAAGTTCCGCGTCGGTGTTGATCACCGGGGAAACGGGAACTGGTAAAGAAATTGTCGCGCGCACCGTGCACAAGCTTTCACCGCGCGCCAATGGGCCCTTCGTGGCAATCAACTGCTCGGCAATTCCCGAATCGCTGATGGAAAGCGAAATTTTTGGTCATGAACGCGGCGCGTTCACCGGGGCAGCGGAGCGCCGCATCGGCTGCTTCGAGTTGGCCGACGGCGGAACTTTGCTGCTGGACGAAATCGGCGAAATGCCTGCGCCGACGCAGGCGAAACTTTTGCGCGTGCTCGAAGACCGCAAGGTGCGGCGGCTGGGCAGCAAGAGCGAAACGCCCGTGGACGTGCGTGTGCTCGCGGCCACCAACAAAGATCCAGAAAAAGCTGTGGCTAGCGGCGCGCTGCGCCAAGATCTGTATTTCCGGCTCAATGTCTTTCATATCAATTTGCCGCCGCTGCGTGAACACAAGGACGATATTCCACTGCTCGTCGAGCACATCCTGCGCGACGTGAACGCCAAGCACGGCAAGCACGTGCGCGGCGTGGGCAGCGAGGTGATGGATATCTTCATGAGCCACACGTGGCCGGGAAATATTCGCGAGCTGCGCAACGTGCTGGAGCGCGCGGCCATCATGTGCGAAAAAGATTTGATTTCGCGCTCTACGCTTCCGGAAGAGTTTGGGAAGAATGCCGCGAAAGGTCCGACCGATCTTGCGGCTATCAAATTCCCCGTGGGCACCACCGTGGATGCCATGGAGCGCGAACTGATCCTGCAGACTTTGGGAGCGACGGGAAATAACAAGACGCGCGCCGCCGACCTGCTGGGCATCAGCCTAAAAACGCTGCACAACAAACTCAAAGAATACGGCACCGAACGCGCGGAGGCGGAGTAACGCGCATGCAGTTGCGGCTGCGCACAAAACTGACGTTGGTGATGACCTCGCTGGTATTCCTGGTGGTGGCCGTGCTCTCGGCGGTTTTTCTCGGGCAACTGCTGCAGCAGGTGTTGCAGGAGACCGACAAGAACGCCAAGGACCTGGCGCACTACGTTTTCCTGCAGGTGCAAAACGCTCTGACGGACGCCGCGAATGAGGGTATTCGGCCGTCCTCCACTTCCCCCGAAGATATTCACGATTACGTGCGGCACGCGCTGGAAATCAATGAAGGGCTGCAAGCGCAACTGGCGGCGGCGATTTCTTCGCCGTTGATTTACGAAGTCTCCATCACCGATCAGAACGGCCTGGTGCTGATCTCCAGCGACAAGATTCTGCCCGGACAGTTTCTGCCGCGGCGCCCGCCGATCTCGCAACTGGTGGCGCGCGGTCTGTTGCACCAGATTAAAGTACTGCGCGGCGCCTCGCGTTTGTACGAGCATGACTACCGTTTCAACCTGGGCGAGAAACCATTTGGCGAAGTGCGCATCGTGCTTTCGTCCGGATTTTTGCTGGATGAAATCCGAGCCGGATTGTTTCGCGCGGGCACCATCGTCCTCGTGGCGCTGGTGATTTCCACGCTGCTGGCGGCGGTGGTCTCGCGCGCGGCGCTGGCGCCCATCGCCAACATCTCAGCGCAACTCGACCGCATTTCCGCCGGGCAATACGACGCGCCGGCACCGGAGGACGCACGCTTCGGAGGGAGCGGCGATGAACTCGGCCAAGTGAGCCGCAAGATTACGCAAGTGGGGCAGCAACTGCGTGGCGTGCATGAGATCTTCAGCACGCTGCGCGAGAACATGAATTCCGTGATGTCCGGGCTCGAGGATGGATTATTGCTTTTCACGCGCGATGCGCGCGCGGTGATGATCAGCCCGGCGGCCGAGAAATTTCTTGGCGCGCAATCCGGGCAGTTACTGGGCCGGCGCGTGACGGAGATTTTTCCCGCGGGTCATCCGCTGCGCGAAGTTCTGCACCTTGAGGGCGATGAGCTGAGCGAAGTGGCCGCGGAGACGCAGCTCGAAACCGCGGATGGACAAAAGCGCGTCGGTGTGAGCGTGCAAGCCATTCAGGAAGACGGCGAACGCATGGGCGCGCTGGTGACGCTGCGCGACCTTGATTCAATCGAAAGCATCAACACGCAGCTGCAGGTGAGCGAACGATTGGCGGCACTTGGACGCATCACGGCCGGCGTGGCGCACGAGGTAAAGAATCCGCTGAACTCCATGCGGCTGTGGCTGGAAAACTTGAAGGAATCTGTTCCTATGGAGCCGGACAGCAACGGCGCGCAAGCCGTGCAAGTGCTGGACAAGGAGATCGACCGGCTGGACGCGGTAGTAAAACGCTTCCTGGATTTCACGCGGCCCATGGAGATTCGTCTCGAGGCAACGCATCTTCCGGATTTACTGAAAGAAGTGCTGGAAATTGCACAGCCGCAATTTCAAAAGGCCAATGTGCAAGTGGCGCAGCTTCTGCCCATTGACGTTCCGGAAGTCTACGTGGATCGCGCCTTGCTGCAACAAGCGGTGCTCAACCTGGTGCTCAACGCCGTGGACGCCATGCCAGAAGGCGGACAATTGCGCGTGGTGCTCAGCCGGCGCGGAGACATGGCGGAAATTACCGTGGGCGATACCGGCAAGGGAATTTCTCCGGAAAACCGGCAGAAAATTTTTCAGCTGTTTTTCACAACGCGGCCGGGCGGGAGCGGCATCGGGCTGGCCAGCACTTTCCGCATTGTGCAGCTGCATAACGGTTCGATAGACTTCACCTCGGAGGTGGGCCGCGGTACCACGTTCCGCATCGAATTGCCGCTCGCGGCTTAGCGCATGACCGACCACCCAGTCCGGTCTCGACATCTCACAACGCGGAGTGTTCCCTCTCAGTCTCTTCCATTAAAGGCTGTCGCGGGAGCGCTTTGCGTTGCACTGGTGATCAGCGGATGCGCGGAACGCAAGCGGCCCACGTTGCCGTGGGCGACGGCGTCGATCGTGCACCCGCAAATTCCGGCAATCGCCACGCCGGACAGCAGCATCGGCGAAGAAGAGCCCCCCGCCGAATTGCGGCTCGAGCTGCCGCTACCGCCGCCAAACTTTCCCCCAATTTCGTATGTGCGGCCGCCGCGCACGCGCACGGCTGCGACGCAGCCCGTCACCGTTGAACCGACTAAGCCGCAATCACCGGTCGCGGCACCGCAACTGAGCGCCGAGGAATCCTCCAGCGCACAACAGGAAACCACGACAAGCTTGGCGGAAGCGGAAAAGGGGCTGACCGCAGCGCAAGGGAAACGGCTGAACGCAGCACAGAGCGATATGGTGTCCAAGATCAGCGGCTTTATGGCCGATGCCCGCACGGCGGGTGCCGCCAGCGACTGGACCAGCGCGCAGACGCTGGCGCGCAAGGCGCAGTTGCTGGCGGAGGAGCTAGTTAAGTCGTTGCAGTAGTTTGGCGAGCGTTGCGTAACGCCGACGCGAATCGAACCTTCGCGTGATGCGGATATAGTGTTGCACCGCTCCTGTCAAGCGAATCGTGGTGATTTTTGGGGCTGGCAAGCGTTATGAAATTGCCGGACTTGGTGTTGGTGTGTGCGAGGCAGCGATGCGCTGGAGGCTGCGTTAGACTGTGGGGATGAAGAGTTTTGATGTGGCGATTGCCGGGTGCGGGTTGATTGGCGGAGCCATCGCGTTCGAATTGGCGCGAGCGGGGTTGTGCGTGGGGGTGTTCGAGGCCGGGGAGCCGGGCCGCGAGGCTTCGTGGGCGGGCGCGGGCATATTGTCGCCGGCGCCGGAAAGTACGGCGATGCTGCCGATGGTGGAGTTGGGAAAGGCAAGCCTGGGGCTTTATCCCGAGTTTGTTCGGGAGGTCGAGGAGACTTCGGGACAGCGCGTGGGGTTTCGGCAGCGTGGGACGCTGGAGACGTTTTCTTCGCGTCACGCGATTGAAGAGCTGAGCACCGTGCTCGCGTTGCATCATGGATTGGGTTTGAAGGCTGAGCCGTTGTCCGGTGAGGATGCGCGAAAACTCGAGCCTGGGCTTAGCGAG
>JBEKVU010000218.1:0-7149 GCA_049513775.1 Candidatus Acidiferrum sp. | reverse complement strand
GGTTTTGTCGAGACGGTTGGAGATGCGGTCCTTGATCTGGTTGGTGAGATCGTCCTTGGCGGTTTTGACGGTGCCGAGGAAGATGTCACCGGTGCGGGTGATGGCCACGATGATGGCGTCGTCTTTATCCGCAGCCTGCATTTCATGCGTGTTGTTGACGCTGGCCAAGTCCACCTGCTTGCCCTTTTGCAACATGGGAGTGACGACCATGAAGATGATCAAAAGGACGAGCATGATGTCCGCCATGGGAATGACGTTTGGCGAGGCCATCTGTGCTCCGACTTTGGGTTTGTATCCCATGGGGCGCCGTTATTTCTTGGTCGCGCCGCGACGAAGGATGAAGTAGTTGATCAGCTCCATGGAGGAGTTGTCCATCTCGACGTCGAAGGCTTCGACCTTGTTGGTGAAATAGTTGTAGGCCCACACAGCAGGCACGGCAACAAGCAAGCCGAGCGCGGTGGTGACGAGGGCTTCAGCGATACCGCCGGCGACCGCGGAGAGACCGGTAGCGTGGCTGGTTTCAATACCTTTGAAGGCGTTCAAAATACCGACCACCGTGCCGAACAGTCCGACGAAGGGGGCCGTCGAGCCGATGGTGGCGAGGGCGGAGAGGCCGCGCTTCATTTCCGCGTGCACGATGGCGACGGAGCGCTCGAGGCCGCGCTTGGCGGCTTCGATGACGTCAGCGTCGCTTACCTGTTGCGAGGCGGATTGAAATTCCGACAGACCAGTGGCCACGACTTTGGCAATGTGGCTCTTCTTGTTGCGCTCGGCAATGGCGATGGCTTCATCGAGCTTGCCTTCCTTGAGCGCGCCGGCAACCTGCTGCACGAACACGCGAGACTGTTTGCGCGCCGCGCTGTACATCAGGGCGCGGTCAATCATCACGCCGAAGGAATAGATGGAGAGAATGAAAAGAATAACGACCACGGTGCGAGGCAGGGCACTCATCGAGCCCCACATCGTGCGCAGGTCCCAGTTTGAGCCATTGGACTGCTGTAACAGCATGGCCGCGTAAACGTACACAGTTGCTACCATTCGTTTGCTCCTTAGAATTGTCTGTCAAAACTGCAAATCTGTTGCCGGGACGGCGCACCCTCCCCACGACTGGCGCGCCGGCCCTTCCTGCTTTAGCTACCGAGAGAGAAAATCACGTCGATGGTGGTGTCCACTTCGACGGGCACACCATTTAAAAGGGTTGGCTTGTAGCGCCACTGGCGCACGGCGTCCAGGGCAGATTGCACAAGGAGCGGATGGCCGGACTCGAGAGTAAGGGATTGAACCGAGCCATCCTTGCCGATAATAGCGTGCAGACGAACGGTACCGGAAATACGCGTCTGACGCGCGAGCGGAGGATAGTTGGGCGTGACACGATTGATGAGCTGCGCGGCTTGCACGTTGCCGCCGCGGGTAATACGCGAGGGCGTGGCCACTTTAGGCGGAGGAGGAGCCGCACCGATGCCGCCCATCACGCCACCGAGAACGCCGCCGACGCTGCCGCCAGCCACGCCGCCCGGAACGCCAGGACCGCTCATGCCCATGTCGGGCTCGGCGTCTTCTTTAATAATTTTGATTTCCTTCGGGATCACTTTAGGAGCAACCAGCTTGCCGGCGTCCATGAGGTGCACTTGCGGTTTAACGTGCACAATCTGCGCGACGGGAGGCGGCGGAGGCGGCGGGGGTGGCGGCGGCGCCACCAGCAAGGTAGTCATCATGCCCTTGGGCAGCGCCTCGGTGTAGATCAAGGGAATGAGAATCAAAATCGCCAGGAAGGAAGCTTGAAAGACGAACGAAAGGATGACGGTCCAAGGCTTGTTGGTCTTGATCCCGGCCTTCGTCGAAACGACCATATCTTCAAACATAGTTTATGACCTCCGACCCGCGGGTGCGAGGCGCCCCGGGGCACCGTCGCTTCCGCGAGGCTTGCTGCCGGCTGCGGGTCCGGCGCCTACTACCTGCCCCTGGCCGCGCCAGTTAACCCAGGCGACCACCAGCGGAGCAGCGATACCAAAACTGGAGTACGTTCCTACCACAATTCCCACCACTAGAGCAAAGGAGAAAGCACGAAGCACCTGGCCGCCCATCAAAAAGAGGACGAGGACGGTAAGGAATGTCAGGCCGCTGGTCAGGATGGTTCGCGAAAGGGTCTGGTTGATGGATTTGTTGACGACGTCGGCGAACGATTCCTTGCGCAGCAAACGGTTGTTTTCGCGAATGCGATCGAAAATCACGATGGTGTCGTTCATGGAATAACCAACCAGCGTGAGCAAAGCCGCGATTACCGTAAGTGAAATTTCAAAATGCAGCAACGAGAAAAAGCCCAAGGTGATGAGCACGTCGTGGAAAACGGCCAGAACAGCCGCGGCACCGTAGACCCACTCGAAGCGGAATGCAATATATACCAGCATGCCCGCCAAAGCATAGAGGGTAACGTAGACGGCCTGCAGGCGAAGCTCGGCGCCGACCTTGGGGCCAACGATTTCGACGTTGCGGATGGTGAAGGGGCCGAGGGCGTAGCCAGACTTAAAGGAAGCCAGCACGGGCGGCGTGACGCCGTTGACGCTTCCGAGATCGTCAAAATTCGTGAGCACTCCTTGGGCGCTCTTATCGCGATATTGCAGAATGTTTTTTGCAAGCTGCTGATAGCGGTCGCCGGCGTTGGTTGAGAGGACTAGCGGATCGCGCTCGGTCAGAAAATCAGTGAGCGAAGTCGGAGTGGCGGCGTTGAAGTCCGGGTGATTGGCGTTGCCCTGGCCGTAGATGGCGTTGAGCGCGGTGAGCACCTGGCCTTTGCTGGTATCGAGAGCCTGATCGGCCTGACCCTTTTGCTCGAGGCTGATGACCACTTCGTTGGCCTTGGCGCCGGGAATGGCATTGTCGCTGATGGCTTGAATTTCGCTGCCGCCGAGACCTTGGGCGGAGAGCGCGTGGCGGAGTTGATCTACGTCCGGAGCTTGCGCGAAACGGACGTCAACATTCGTGCCGCCCTTAAAGTCGATGCTGTAGGGAAGACCGCCACCGGACGGGCCACCTTTGAGGAACACCGAGGTCCACCCGATGATGAGCAGGAGCAGGCTCAAACCAAAGAAAAATTTGGCTTTACCCATCCAGTCAATATTTGGCTGCTTGAATAGCTCAATCATGCCGCTTTTGCTTCCCTTCCTTAGACTCCAAGGGATTCGGCTTTGTTCCCGGTGCGGTGATCTCTATGGAAAGAATAGAGTGGCCCGCAATTTCTAACCTAGAGAACGCTCGTTTGAAATCGAGTGAACCGTGTATCCCAAGAGTTCTAGTACGCGTTTCTTGGAGCTTGCTAACCGCTAAATTCCCAAAGCTCTACAGACGGAAGTCTGTGCTACTCGGCTTAAATGCTCAATTCTGCATGGCGATCCATCTTGGCCAGGTGATACTGGAAAATTGTTTTCGAAACGTAGATCGCGGTGAAGACGTTGGCGATCAGACCGATGGTCAGGGTGATGGCAAAGCCGCGGATGGGGCCAGTGCCAAAAAGGAACAGAAAGAATGCGGAGACCACGGTGGTGACGTGAGTGTCGATGATCGTCAGGAAGGCCTTGTCGAAACCAGCCTGGACGGCGGAAGGTGCGGATTTGCCGTTGCGCAACTCTTCGCGGATGCGTTCGAATACGAGAACGTTGGAGTCGACGCCCATGCCGATAGTGAGGATGACGCCGGCGATGCCGGGCAGGGTGAGCACCGCACCGAACATGGCCAGGAAGAAGAGCAAGATCAGGAGATTGAGCACCAGGGCGAGGACGGCGTTGGCGCCCGAGATGCGGTAGTACACCAGCATAAAGATCATGACCACGAGCAGGCTGAGGACGGAAGCCTGGACGCCGTGGCGGATGGAGTCTGCGCCGAGCGAAGGACCGACGGTGCGCTCTTCGAGATATTTGATGGACGCGGGAAGAGCGCCGGCGCGCAGGACCAAAGCCAGATCGTGCGCGGATTGCTGGCTGAAATTGCCGGTGATTTCGCCGCTATCGTCAATACGGCCCTTGATCAACGGCGCGGAATAGACGCGCTTATCGAGCACGATGGCCATCTGACGGTTGATGTTTTGCTCGGTGAAGGGTCCGAAGCGGCGCGCGGCGTCGGCTGAGAGCGAGAAGTTCACCTGATACATGCCAGGGTTGTTCGGGCTGCGATTTTCCTGAGCGGTGCGAAGATCGCGGCCGGTGATGACCGGAGCGCGGGTGAGGAGATACCAGCTTTCGCCAACGTCCTGGCCACCGGAAACGCTGCGGGTTGGGTTATCGCCGGGAACAAGTTCGGTGCCGGGGGGCAGGATGCCGCCGTGCTTTTGCAGAGCGTCCACCTGGGACGGGTAGATGTTGGGGTCTTCAACGAGCCGAAGCTCGAGTTGGCCGCCTTGCGAGATAACTTGTTTGGCGCGGGTCGGATCGCCTTCGCCGGGGAGCTGCACGAGGATTTCGTTGTCATTGCGTCCGTGCAACTGGACGGTGGGCTCGGTGAGGCCGAGAGCGTTGATGCGGCGCTCGATGGTTTCGAGCGACAGGGACATGGTGGTTTCTTGAATTTGCGCGATGGCGCCGGCGCGCAGGGTGAGCGTGTAGCCTGCGGGGTCGCCGGCGGTTGGGCCGAGGTCCCAAACGTTGGCGTATTGCGCGGAGACCAGATCGCGGAAAGCGCTACTCTGCGCGGGGTCGACGTTGCGCACGAGGATGTGTGTGTCGTCGAGACGGCGGACTTCGTCGTAAGGAATATTTTTGGCGCGTAGCGCGGCGGTGAGGCGATCGACAGTCTGATCGGTTTCTTGCGCGATAGCTTCCTGCACCTGCACTTGCAGGATCAAGTGCGTGCCGCCCTGCAGGTCCAGGCCGAGCTTGATCTGGTGCGTGAAATTGTCCTTGATCTGCGCGACGGACGTCGGGAAGGTGGGATAGCCAATCAAAAAGTAAATGCAGAAGAGAATGACCACCAGGATAAAAATTGCTTTGTACTTCAAATTAGGAGTCATGGTCAGAAAGTTTTGCCTAGCCGCGAAGTGGGCTTATTTTGCATCTTCCGATGCCTCCACCTGGGCAATCGCTGCACGCGAGATGCGAATTTTTACGGGCGGCTCGGCGGAGATTTTGAGGATCAGCGAGTCGCCGTCAATGCCGCTGACGGTGCCGTAGATGCCGCCGTTGGTGATGACTTTGTCGCCGGTCTGAAGCGCCGAAAGCATTTCCTGCATTTTTTTTCGCTGCTTTTGCTGCGGCATGATGACCATCAGATACATGATGCCGAACATTAGGCCGAGCGGAATGAGGAAGCCGCCAAAGCCGCCGGCCCCGCCGATTTGAAAAACCATTGCCGATAACGTCGCCGAAATCATGAGTGCTTTTTCGCCAACCCTTCTTCAAACTTTTGCGGCCGGAGCTGCCGGCCGCGCGTGCGCTTGACCCGATTTGTCAGGCGGCCAACACCGCTCGCTGACGACAGCATCCACCAGCGCGAGAAAATCACTCGCTCCCTAACTGCAAATCGTGTGCCCTTGGTGCCCCGCGGAGTTGCCCTGCGGACGACCCGATTGCTCGCCGGATATTGGCGTCTACGCTGGCCCAGCAGTATAGCGCGCGCGCATCGCGGATGAGAAATTCGCTAGGTTCCCAAACTCGATAGCCTCGCGGATTTGACGCATTATGTCAAGGTAAAAGTGGACATTGTGGTGGGTGGCCAGGATGGCGGCAGTGATTTCTCCGGCGGCGAAAAGGTGGCGGAGATAGGCGCGGGTGTAGCGCTGGCAGACGGAGCAGGAGCAATTTGCGTCGATGGGATTTTGGTCTTGCGCGTAGCGGGCGTTTTTGATGAGCACGCGGCCGGCGCTCGTGTAGAGGCAGGCGTGGCGGGCGGCGCGCGTCGGCAGGACGCAGTCCATCATGTCGATGCCGAGGGCGACGTAGTCGGCGAGTTGCTCGGGGCGGCCGACCCCCATGAGGTAGCGCGGACGATCGTTTGGCAAGAGCGCGGTGACTTCGGCGGCCATTTCGCAGGTGACGTCGTGGGGTTCACCGACGGCCAGGCCGCCGACGGCGTAGCCGGGGAAATCTATGTCGAGGAGTTGGCGCGCGCTTTGGCGGCGCAGGTCGGCAAAGGTGGCGCCTTGCACGATGCCGAATTGCCACTGTTCATTTTCGGGCGCGACTTTTTGCGCGCTATTTTGCAGAAAATATTTGCGGGCGCGCCCGGCCCAGGCGGTGGTGCGTTGCAGAGCAGATTCGGCTTTCTCTCGCGGGGCGGGAGTTTCGATGCACTCATCGAGGACCATGGCGATATCGGAGCCGAGCGAGAGCTGGATTTCGGCGGCTTTTTCGGGCGTCAGAAAATATTCGGAGCCATCAAGATGGGAACGGAAGCGCACGCCTTCGTCGTTGATTTTGCGCAAATCAGAGAGGCTGAAGACTTGGTAGCCGCCGGAGTCAGTGAGGATGGCGCGGTTCCAGGACATGAATTTGTGCAGGCCGCCCAGTTTGCGGATGAGATCGTGGCCGGGACGAAGAAATAGATGATAGGTGTTGGCGAGAATGATGCCGGCGCCGAGCTGCTCTAAATCTTCCTGACGAAGGCTCTTGACCGTGGCTTGCGTCCCAACGGGCATGAAGGCCGGAGTTTCGATGGCGCCGTGCGGTGTGCTCAGGCGGCCGCGGCGCGCGCCGGTCGAGTTGGCGTGAAAAACTTCGAACGAAAACACGATGCCATCAGCGTATCACGAGAAAATCCAGGCCCAGCCGACTCGGACGATTACGAACAGGAGCCAGGCGGAGAAGGCGATGCCGAAAGCGTGTCCAAATTTCAGTTTGCGCGGTTTGGCGGCGGCAAAGCCGACCGCGATGAGCGCGAGAATCCAGAAGGAAAAAATATCAATCGAGATGGCCAGCTTCAACAGCCATTTCGCGGCGTCTTCAGGGACGAGCACGCCGAGGTTGGTGGCGACGGGATTCTCGATGTCGATGGTGCCGAACGGTTTTAGGAAAAGCACCAGCAGAAAAATCATGGTGCTGAGTATCGTGACCAAAAAGGCGTGTGAGACAATGCCGAGGGAAGTGGAGAAATTCACGTCCGCGCCCGCAAGTAAATTGTAGGCCCCGAGCATCACCACGGCCACGATCAGAATGACGATGGCCG
>JBEKVU010000217.1:0-7159 GCA_049513775.1 Candidatus Acidiferrum sp. | reverse complement strand
TTTGCTTGGCAAGGAGTTACGGACGGAGTTTCGTTCGCGCGAGCTGCTGATGACCACGGTGATTTTTATCTTGATGGTCATCGTGCTATTCAGCTTCACGTTTGATCCAACGTCTGCCGAATCGCGCAGGTTTGGCGCCGGGCTACTGTGGCTGGCGTTTTTGTTTGCCGCATCGCTGATGCTGCAGCCGTGCTTTTTGCGCGAGCAAAACAACGATACGCTGAGCGCGTTGCGGCTGGCGGTCAGCGATCCGTTTGCGATTCTGCTGGCCAAGCTCGCGGCCAACACGCTGTTTCTTCTCGTTACCGAGTTGCTGATGCTTCCGGTGTTTGCGGTTTTGTACAACCTGCCGGTCCTGCCGGTCTTCGGGCAGTTGCTGCTGGTATTTTTTCTTGGCAGCCTGGGCGTTTCCGTCGCTGGAACGGCGCTGTCGGCTATTTCCGCGCAAGCGCGTATGCGAGAACTGTTGCTGCCGCTGCTGCTCTTGCCACTGCTTACTCCGGTGCTGGTGGCCAGCACGCAGGTGACGGCCAAGTTGCTCGACGTCGACCCATTTCTGCAATGGCAAGGCGTGGGCTTCCTGGCCGTCTTCGACATCGTTTTTTTGACGGCGCTATGGCTTTTCGGCGAATATCTTCTGGAGGAATAGCGCTATGACGAAGAGTGCATTGGGCGCGGCCGTGGTGGTGCTGCTATTTGTGGCTGCGGCGTATGCGGCATTCTTTGTCGCCCCGACCGACTCGCGGCAGGGCGACATCTACCGCATTATTTTTCTTCATGTGCCCAGCGCGTGGACTGGTTTGGTGGCGTTTTTTATTTGTTTCGTGGCCAACATCGCATACGTACTCCGGCGCGCTCCCCGGTGGGATTGGCTGGGAATTTCCGCCGCCGAAGTGGGATTGGCGTTCACCTCCGTGGTACTGATCAGCGGACCGATTTGGGCGCATCCGGTATGGGGCATGTGGTGGACCTGGGACGCGCGACTGACCTCGACATTCGTATTATGGCTGCTGTACGTCGCTTATCTGATGTTGCGCACACTCGTGGAAGAGCCGGACCGCCGCGCGCTGCTCAGCGCGCTTTTTGGCATTTTTGCGTTCATCGACGTGCCGCTGGTGTTTGGCTCCATTCGCTGGTGGAGGACGCAGCACCCGCAACCGGTGATTATGGGTGAGCCGGGCTCGGGGCTCGATCCCACAATGCTGAAGGTGTTGCTCTTTTCCTGGCTGCCGATGCTGGCCTTGATGACGCTGTTGCTGCTGGCGCGCTATCGGCTGGAGGCCATGCGCAGCGATCTTGATCTGGTACGGCGCGAAGCGGAGGCTGGGTGAAAAATCTAAACAGTATTTTTGCGGCGTATCTGATTGCCTGGGGCATTTTCTTTGTCTACTACCTCACGGTGGCGCGGCGGGCCGCGGCTTTGCGCGAGGATCTTGAACGCTTGAAAAGCTCTTTGAAAAATCCGCCCAATTCAACGAATCGGGGCAAATAGCGTGGCAGGGAGGAAGCGCGTCGGAATCGTGCTGTTTCAGCTCGGCGGGCCGGATTCGCTCGAGGCCGTCGAGCCGTTTCTGATGAACCTGTTTCTCGATCCGGACATTATTCCGCTGGGTGCGGCCGGCTTTTTGCGCTGGCCGATCGCCAAGCTGATTTCTTCGCGACGCTCGATTCCCGTGGCTGCGAAGTACGCGATGATTGGGCGGCGCTCGCCCATTCGCGTGCTGACCGAGCGTCAGCGTGCGCGGCTCGCGGCGGCGGTTGCGCCCTACATCGATCCGGTGGCGGTTGTAGCCATGCGCTACTGGCGGCCCACTACGCAAGACGCCGTGGATGCGCTGCGCGCGGCGGGGCGGCTGGACGAATTGGTGCTGCTGCCATTGTATCCGCATTATTCGTACGCAACGACGCTGAGCAGCACGAAAGAGTTTAGGCGCGTGTATGGTCGGCCAAAAGCCGATGTGCCGGAGCGCTCGGTCGATTCCTTCCACGATCATCCGCTGTATATTGAGGCGCTGGTTCAGCGCATTGGATCGATGCTGCGGCAATTTGCCGACAGCTCGCGGATCCATTTGGTGTTCAGCGCGCATGGTTTGCCGATGAGCCTGGTGGAAAAAGGCGATCCGTATCCGCGGCAGATCGAGGAAACGGTGCGGCTGGCGTGCGAGCTCGGCGCGCGGCTATATCCGGGATGGCCGAAGAAGCATTTGCTGTGCTACCAAAGCCGCGTGGGACCGGCGAAATGGCTGCAGCCGCCGTTCACGGGAACGATTGAGCGACTGGGACACGAAGGCGTAAAAGAGATGCTGGTGGTGCCGATTTCGTTTGTGACCGAGCATATCGAGACGCTGCATGAGATAAATATCGAAGGCCGCATCGATGCCAAGAAGTTCGGCGTCGAAATGTTTCGCATGATGCCCGCCGTGGGCGATTCGCCGTTGTTTATCGCCGCGCTGAAGGACTTGGTACTGCACGCCGTGGGGATAACGGCCGACGAAACGGCACCGAGCACGGATAAGACCTCCTCAAATTTTAGTGAGGCTGGCGCAGCCTGACACGCATCTATCAGGTTTACCGGCGTTGGTGTATCTCCGTGGTGGGCCACGCGAGCACGGCACGCCTTGCCCCTACGAAGATAGCGAATTGGCGGAAAGATTCGCAGGCTTCCATCGCCAAGACTGGCTGCATTTCTCGGGCGTGCGGTTTTTGCTTGGGGTATAATTCGCGACTGGGACACAGGCTATGACCGCTACCTATCATCCAGGTGTGCACCGCTTTTCCGTCTTCGTGGTTTTGTGGACGATTTTCTTGTTCGTTGCAGGCGCTTTAGTCACTTCCAATGATGCGGCGCTAGCGGTCCCCGATTGGCCGCTTTCCTTCCATACGTATTTCCCAACGATGACCGGCGGCGTATTTTATGAGCATGGGCACCGCATGGTGGCGGGAGTGCTCGCCATACTTACGCTAGCCCTGGCAATTGCCATCTGGGTGAAGGAAGAGCGACGGTGGCTACGTTGGTTTGCTGCCATTGCCGTGGGCGGCGTACTGGTGCAGGCAGTTCTCGGTGGCCAGGTGGTCATTCAGCTTTTGCACTATTGGCTGCCGGTGATTCACGCATGCTTCGCAGAGATTGTGTTCGCGGCGGTATTGAGCATCGCGGTATTCACGAGCCGCTGGTGGGTTTCCGAACGGCGGCAGTTGCAAGATTCAGGGACTCCATCGATGCGCACGGTAGCCATCGTGGGCGCCGGGGTGATTTTTTTGCAGGTGATTTTTGGAGCAGGGTTCCGGCATCAATATCTTCCCATTTGGCCGCACATGGCTGGGGCGCTCGTGGTGCTCGGCGTGGTGATTTGGACGGCCGTGGTGCTGCGCAAGAGGTTTGGTAGTTCACCGGAATTGTCCAAAGCGCGCGTGTTGCTGCACGCCATTGTCGGCACGCAGATTCTTCTCGGGGTGGCGGCGTACTGGTCGCGGCTGAGTACGGCGGATGCGCCGCAGCCGATGCCGGTGATGGTGTGGCTCACGGTGATTCACACGGTGTTTGGGGCGATTTTGTTCGCGTTTTCCGTGCTGCTCGTTTTGCTCTGTTTCCGTCTCGTGCCATGGGGCCGGCAGCAAACTGCCGCGGCGCAGGCTTCGCTGGATAAAGGGCCGGTGGCCGTCGGATGAGCACCGTTCGCACCGCGGAGCTGACGCTTTCTTCGCGTGCGGGCGCGTACGTCGCGTTGACCAAGCCGGATGTTTCCTTCCTGGTCTTGATGACTACGGCCGCGGGCTACTACATGGGCGTGCGCGGTCCCGTGAACTGGCTGCACATGTTGCACACGGTTTTCGGCACCATGCTGATCGCCGCCGGGACTGCAGCACTAAATCACTACATCGAGCGCGATTCCGATCGCTATATGCGGCGTACGGCGTCGCGGCCGTTGCCGAGCGGCATCATGCAACCACGCGAGGCACTTCTGTTTGGGTTGGCATTGAGCTTAGCGGGCGCGGTGGATCTGTATTTCAGCGCTGGCCTATTGGCCAGCGGGCTCGGCGTGGCTACGTCGCTGAGTTCTTTGCTGGCGTATACGCCGCTGAAACGCAAGACCGTGTGGGCTACGTTTGTGGGCGCGTTCCCCGGGGCGATTCCGCCGATGATTGGCTGGGTGGCGGCGACAGGTTCGCTGGACCGCGGAGCCTGGCTGCTTTTTGCGATTTTGTTTCTGTGGCAGTTTCCGCACTTTCACGCCATTGCGTGGATGTATCGCGAGGACTATGCGCGCGCGGGGATCCTGATGCTTCCCGTTGTTGATCCGCAGGGAACGCGAACGTTTCGGCAAATTATTTTGTACGCCGTGGCGCTGGTGGGCGTGAGTCTTTTGCCCGCGATGATGGGACTGGCGGGGATTTTGTATTTCTTCGGCGCGCTGGTGACTAGCACCGCGCTGGTACAGGTGTGCTTGTGGGCGGCGAGCAATCGCACCAATGCGCGCGCGAAGTGGCTGATGCACGCTACGGTGCTGCACATTCCTGTGCTGCTCGGGCTGATGGTGGTCGATAAGATTCCGCGTTGAACGTTTTCAATCTGACTTCAGGAAGGACTATTTCTTGCTTCTATTTTCGCAGGCGGCTCTCAATGCCTCGCTCAATGGCCTGAGTGGACTGTTGCTGGTGGGAGGATACAGCGCAATTCGCGCGCGCAAGATCCAAGTGCATCGGTGGTTCATGGTGTCGGCGTTCTTGGTGTCCTGCGTTTTTCTGGTTTCCTATTTGATTTATCACTATCGCGTGGGGCATGTGGCGTTTGAGGGGCAGGGCTGGATTCGCCCGGTTTATTTTCTTCTGCTGACGTCGCACACGATACTGGCGATCGTGATCGTGCCGCTGATTCTGATTACCTTGCGGCGAGCGTGGCTGCAGAAATTTGATAAGCATAAGATCATCGCCAAGTGGACTTTGCCGTTGTGGTTTTATGTGTGCGTTACCGGCGTGATTGTTTATGTGATGGTGTATCAGATTTACGCTCCGGCAAAAGTTACGAGGGGCAGAATTCAGATGATTTTGCCTGCCTCGGACTCGATGAAGGATCTTTCGCCCGAGCAACGGTAGACGGACTTCCCGGGCCGGCCGAAAGCTCGGCGGCTACACAATCACCAGCCAAACCGAACTTACTTGGGTTGCAGGGCGGCAATTACGGCGTCGGTGAATTCCTTCGTGCTGGTGGTGCCGCCCAAGTCACGGGTGTGGTGTTTGCCTTCGCGGTAGACCTTGTCCAGGGCGGCTTCGATGCGGCGGGCGGCGCTGCGCTCGCCGAGGTGATCGAGCATCAGGATGCTGCTCATGAGCAGGGCAGTGGGATTGGCTAAACCTTTTCCGGCAATGTCTGGGGCGGTGCCGTGGACGGCCTCGAACATGGCGTCCTCGTCTCCCATATTGGCGCTGGGAACTACTCCGAGGCCGCCGACCAGGCCGGCGCATAGGTCGCTCATTACGTCGCCGTACAAATTGGGCAGCAGGAGCATGTCGAACTGCTGCGGGTTCAGGACCATTTGCATGCAGGCGTTGTCGACGATCATTTCTTTGTATTCGACTTCTTTGTGATGCTCGGCCACGGCGCGAATGGAATGCAGGAAGAGGCCATCGGAAAGCTTCATGATGTTGGCTTTGTGGATGGCGTGAATTTTCTTGCGGCCGTATTTGCGGGCGTACTCGAAGGCGAAGCGGGCGATGCGCGTGCTGGCGCGTTCGGTGATGATTTTCAGGCTTTCGACTACGCCGGGAACTACTTCGTGCTCGAGGCCGGAATACAAATCCTCTGTGTTTTCGCGGATTAGGACGATGTCGACATTCTCGAAGCGCGACGGCACGCCAGGAAGATTCTTTACTGGGCGGAGGTTGGCGTAGAGATTCAGGGTGCGGCGCAGCGCTACGTTGACACTGGGTGCGCCGCCGGCGATGGCGGTGGCCATCGGTCCTTTTAGGGCCACGTGATTGCGGCGGACGGAATCGATGGCGGCCTGATTGATGATTTGGCCTTGGTCCTGGGAGCTATCGGTGCGGCCTTCGATTTCTTCCCAGTCGATTAGGACGCCTGAAGATTCGAGGATGCGGCGTACTGCGGAGGCGACTTCTGGGCCGATGCCTTCACCGGCGATTAGCGTGACTTTGTGTCTCATAGGGGCATCTTATTGTAGGCGAAGCGCTTTGGGTTGTCGAAAGCGGTTGCTGTTGCTTTGGGAAAAACGTCGGTGCGCCAGCTAGATTTTGGCGCTGAGACAAAGCCCCCCAGGGCGCAAAAGCAGTCGCCCGGCGCTACAGGTGGTGCGATGGCGCGTTGGGTGTGACCCTGGGCGAAGCGCACAGGCGGAAGTCTATGCCGCCGGCACGAGTGCACGGGCAAGGGTGCCTATGCTACTTAAAGACAACCTCGCGTTGAGCATGACGGACGGACTTTTGGTATACTCAGTGTGTGAGATTGCTTCGCAGCGATTGCCTGCGAGCGGAGGCCACTAGGAATATGATCAGCTTAACTCCAGTTGCTACGAGCAAGGTGAAGGAAATCATGAGCATGCAGACGCCGGTGCCGGTGGCGTTGCGCGTCGCGGTGGTAGGCGGCGGGTGCTCGGGTTTTCAATACCACATGGCGTTTGAGAACCAGACTGGCGAGTCCGACGACGTTGCGGAGTTTGACGGCCTCAAGGTCGCGGTGGATCAGATGAGTTCCATGTATCTCGATGGCGTGGAAATCGATTACATCGAGACGGTGGAAGGCGCGGGCTTCAAGTTCAACAATCCGAACGTGAAGAGCACCTGCGGCTGTGGCAGCTCATTTAGCGTGTAAGTTTTTGCGGCGCGGAGGGCATCGCGCCATCAAGCGGCATCGAGGCTCTTGAGCGCGTCGTTCAAGAGCCTTTGTTGTGTCGGGCGTCGCTACAAAACGGCGCCCTAGGGCGTTTTGTAAGCGTTCATTTTAGAGGCGGATAGAGTTCTTTGTTTGGATACACTTTTGCGAGTGTTCATTCTGCTGGACTTAGAGTTACCTCGAGATTAGCAGTTGTTTTAGCAGGTTTTTGCTTGCTGCGATGCTAGAAAACCCTCCGATGGCGCGCATTGCAATGTCCTCACTTCGTTCGTATGCTGTTGGGCACGCATGAAGATAGCTCTCGCGCAGTTC
>JBEKVU010000216.1:0-7164 GCA_049513775.1 Candidatus Acidiferrum sp. | reverse complement strand
CGCAAACCCCGCCTTATACGGATTCGTTTTGCTGGTCAGCGACATCGCTAGAAAGCTGCGCCCATGAAACGCATCCTCAAAACAAATCACCGCCGGCCGCTTGGCGTACGCGCGCGCGATCTTGATTCCGTTCTCCACCGCCTCCGCGCCGGTGTTGACGATAAACGTTTTCTTCGGCGATTTTCCCGGCGCGAGAGCGTTCAGCTTTTCCGCGACTGCGACGTACGGTTCGTACGGCGTCACGCTGAAGCAGACGTGCATATACTTCTCGAGCTGCGCGCTCACCGCATCGGTAACCGGCGCAGCGCGATGCCCCATGTTCACGCAGCCGATTCCGCCTGCAAAATCGATGTAATGATTCCCGTCCACATCTTCAATCACCGCGCCTTCCGCGCGCGCCGCAAAAATGGGTGTGGAGTGGTACGGGCCGCGCGGCACGGCCGCGTCGCGCCGCCTCATCAACTCGCGCGATTTCGGCCCGGGAATTTGCGTTCGCAGTTGAATGGTCGACATGTCCTCAGCTCCTGCCCCTTTTTTCGCCGTCTTCTAATACCAGCCGATTGGCGCTTCGTCGAGATTTACGAATACCTGCTTGGTCTCGAGATATTCTTCGATGCCCGAAGGGCCGAGTTCGCGGCCAAAGCCGGACTGCTTGTAGCCCCCCCACGGCGCTTCTACGTACGTCGGCTGCATGTGGTTCACCCAGATAATTCCCGCGCGCAGCGATTTCACCACGCGAAACGCTTTGTAAATATCGCGCGTCCAGACGGCAGCGGCTAAACCATATGGTGAATCGTTGGCGATGCGAATCGCGTCTGCCTCCGCCTCGAACGGAATCACCGAAGCCACCGGGCCGAAAATTTCTTCGCGGGAGATACGTGCGTTGTTGTCCACATCGTAAAAAATTGTCGGCTCGACGTAGTAGCCTTTGCCGAATGCCGCCGGGCGCCCACCGCCGATGGCCACTTTGGCTTCTTTCTTTCCCAGCGCGAGATACGAGCTGACGCGGTCGTGCTGCTCTTTGCTGACCAGCGGTCCCATTTTCGTTTCGCGTTCGAGCGGAGGACCCAACTTGATGCGCTTGGCTTTTTCCGTCATCGCTTCGACAAATTTGGAATAAATTTGTTTCTCCACCAAAATGCGACTGCCCGCCGAACACACTTCGCCCTGATTGATGAATACGCCGAAGAGCGCGCCGTCGACGGAGGCTTCCCAATCGGCATCGGCGAAAAATATATTTGGTGATTTACCGCCGAGCTCCAGCGTCACGCGCTTCAGCGTATCGGCGGCACTCTTGACGATGATCTTGCCCACGGCCGCGCTGCCCGTGAACGCAATTTTATCGACACCCGGATTCGCCACCAGTGCTGCGCCCGCCGTTTCACCGACGCCGTTCACAACGTTGACCACGCCGGGAGGCGCGCCGCATTCTTCAAACCAACTCGCCACTTCCATCGCCGTGAGCGGAGTTTGCTCCGCGGGTTTTAGAACGCAAGTGCAGCCCGCAGCCAGCGCCGGCGCGAGCTTCCAAGAAGCCATCACCAGCGGATAGTTCCACGGAACGATTTGCCCTGCGACGCCGACCGGCTCGCGCATCGTAAAGCTCAGCGCGTTGGCCGGCACGGGATTCACGTGGCCCAAAACTTTTGTGGCCATGCCCGCGTAGTACTCGAAACAGATAGCCGCGTCGGCAATGTCGTACTCGGCCTCCACAATGGGTTTCCCTGAGTTGCGGCATTCGATTTCGGCAAGGTGCGCGGCGTTCTGGCGAATCTTTTCGGCGAATTTGTACAAAATGCGCCCGCGTTCCTGCGCCGTGCTGGTGGCCCACGGACCGGAATCAAACGCCGCGCGTGCGGCCTTCACCGCGGCGTCCACATCCGCCGCCGTGGCGGAAGCAACGTGGGCAATCACTTCCTCGGTCGAAGGATCGTAAACGGGAAACGTTTCACCAGCGGAGCCAGCCACCCATTTGCCGCCAATATAATTTTGGTACGTACGAACACCGGCCTGCGCGCTGCTGGACATCGTTTCCTCCCAAACTCAATTCTGCCGCGCATGCGAGAGATGCGCAAAATTCTAGATTCCGGGAGCGGCCGCGGCGGCGAGTTTGCGCGCGGTTTTGCGTTTGCCGTACACAAAGAAAAAGTATGCCGCCAGGCCGACAAAAAACACCGTACCGGAAACCATTTCAAATTCGTAGGTGCGCAGCGAGGTAATCAGCTGCGGCGGAAAATATTGCAGCAGGATGCCGAGGATGGTGGTCACGAGCCCGCTCGAGCCGGCCAGAATCAACACCGGCTTGTTGTAAACGCCGGCGCCATCCGGCTCGCGGAAAGCGATCTTGAGCAGTGCACCGAAAACATAAATGTACGGAACCAACTGAAGAACTACGGCTAGCGAAAGCATGGTTTGAAAGGCTTCCTGCACGCTGGAAAAGCGAAAAAACACCACACACAAGAGCATGGATATCGTGGCGTGCACCAAAAGCGCTGCATAGGGCGTTGCGTATTTTGGATGCACGCGGCCAAGCCACGACGGCATGTAAGAATCAAGGCCCGCAACAAAGGGGATGCGCGCGGAGCCGCCGAGCCATGCCGAAGCAATACCCACAATCGAAAGGCTCAGCACCAGAGCAAAAATCGGAACGATCCAGGATAGTCCAATCGAGCCGGCCATTCCGCCGACGGCCTGCACGATGCCTTGCAAAACACTCATCTTGTTTTTGCCGAGCGCCACCAGCAGCGTCAGCGTGGTGCCGATGTACAGCACGCCGGAAATAATTCCGCCCCACGCCACTGCCCCGGGCAAGGTGCGGCGCGGCTCTTGAATTTCATCGCCCATGATGGACGCAAGCTCGAGCCCGACGAGCGCAAAGCAGATCACGCCGAACGAATTCAGAATGAAGCGCGGGTCGTGCGGGATTTGGAAATCGGCGGCAGAAACGGTGATTCCGTCGCGCAGCACGACGATCGCGCCAAGAGAAATCAGCGTGACGGCGGCAATGCCCGTTCCGATGGCGCCGAGATTGTTGATCCACTTGCCTACCCGCGAGCCTACGATATTGAGCAGGGTAAGCACCGCAAGAAGCGCGAGCGAAACCCACAGCGCGAACGATTTATTGTCCGCCAGCGACTGATGCCCGTTGCCGAAAACAAAAACCGAAACGCCCACGAAATACAGCATGATCGTCGGCACGTACATCATGTTGTTGGTCCAGTAGCACCAGCCAGAAAGAAAGCCATGAAAATCGCCAAAGATTTCCTTGGCCCAAAGATACACGCCACCCTCGCCGGGATAACGATGTGCGAGTTCGATGACGGCGATGCCTTGCGGCCAGAAAAACAGCACGAGCGAAACAATCCACAGCCAAACAGTGACCCCGCCGTTGGCGGCGATGGACGGAACGACGTTGAGATTGAAGACCGCGACGACAAATAGAAGAACGAGATCCCAGCGCCCTAGAACACGCCGCAAATTGGGCGCGTGCTCCGCAACCGCGATGCCCTCGGCGCTGGTGATCTCGGTGGACAAATAAATCCCTCCGGAAATTTAGTGGCCGGCCGCACCGACAAACGCCACGCCGCGCAATTCCTGCGCTTTCGCCAGAGCCGGAGCCACTTCTTCAAAAACCGCGAGGTGTTGCTCGATATCGGCTTCCGTGTGTTGCACGGAAATGGTCCACTGCTCGTCCCACCAATAGGGTTGCGCAAGCACGCCGCGATTGACCATGGCGAACCAGTATTGCCGCCAGAGGTCCACGTCGATTTTGGTCCAGTCGCGATAGTTTTGAATTTCTTTGGGATACAGCATCAGCGCGCCGTTGACGCCGGCGCTGACGACGTAAGCCTGCAACCCCGACTTGGCCACGATCGCGCGATAGCCAGCGGTTAATTTCGCGCTGAGCTTGCCGGTATGTCCGTAATTCTCGCGCGTGAGCACTTCACGAAATGTGGCAAGGCCCGCGGCCATGGCCACGCGATTGGTGTTGTACGTGCCGCCATGAAAAACTTTGTGATCGCTGATCAAGCCCATCACCGCTTTGCTGGCGCCAAAAGCGCCGAGCGGCAGTCCGCCACCGATAGATTTCGCGAGGCAGATCATGTCCGGCTTCACGCCGAAATAATCGCTGGCGCCACCCCAGGCGAGCTTCGCGCCGGTTTTCACTTCGTCAAAAATCAGCAGCGCGCCGTTCTTGGTGCAAATGTCTCGGAGGCCTTCGAGAAATCCGGGCTGCGGCATGCACAAACCGACGTTCATCAAAATGGGCTCGAGAATAATCGCGGCAATCTGCCCGGGATATTCCTTGAAGCGGTGCTCGACGCTGGGCAAATTGTTGAAGCTCGCCACCACCACATTGGCGATGCTAGATTTTGGAATACCGCCGCCGCCGGGCACGGAATTAGGCGCATCGGCATCGCCCCAATCTTCCGCTTTGGGTTTCACGCTGACGAGCGCGGTATCGTGCAGTCCGTGGTACGAGCCTTCAAATTTCAGAATTTTGTCACGGCCCGTCGCGGCGCGAGCGATACGGCAAGCGTGCATGGTCACTTCCGTGCCGCTGGAACCGAAGCGCACCATCTCAACGGGATAGCGCTTGCAGATTTCTTCCGCGAGCTCCCACTCCTGTTCGTGCGGCATGCCGAAGGTGGTGCCTTCGTGCAGCTTTTGCTCCACCGCCTTTACAACCGCGGGATGGCAGTGGCCAGCCATCAGCGCGCCAAAACACAGATTGTGATCGATGTACTCGTGGCCATCGATATCGTGAATCCTTCCGGCGTTGCCGTCTTTGACGAAAATCGGATACGGCTCGTAATGCCGGTAGTTACTGGCTACGCCGAGCGGAATGCGTTCAAGGGCCCGCTTGTGGGCCGCGGCAGATTTAGGCGTGCGTTTTTCGTAGGTGGCAATTTCCTTTTGCAGTTGGTCGTGCATGGTACTTCTCCGTAATGGCCGGCGGTCGAGCCGCGGGCCTGCAGGTCTATTCCCTGCGGTCAGTATGGTGTCTCGTTCCAGTTTAGTTCATTTGCGCAGAGGAAGGCGCGACCCGTGTTCAGGTCACGCCCATCAAAAAGTGTTCGTCCGTCAGCAACTCAGAACAAAATCTTCAAACCAAATTGCAATACGCGAGGATCACGCGCCTTGAGAACCTCTCCGAAGGTTTGATCCGAGAAATTACCGTCGGGATTTTCGAACTGCGTATGGTTGAAGAGATTGTAGAACTCGCCGCGAAATTCCGTATCGAAGCGCTCGTTGATTTTGGTTTTCTTGGCCACCACAAGATCGGTGTCGCTAAGCGCGGGCCCGCAGCACAACGCATGCGGCACGTTGCCAAAGGTCCCCAAGGCCGAATCGCTGAAGTTCGAGGTGTTGAAATAAAAGTTACCGGCGTTGTTCTTGGGATTCAAGAACTGTACGTTGCCGGTCACTTGAGGAGTGTTTGCACTTTCAAAGAAAATGCTGCTCTCAAGCTCAGTATCATCCTGATCCTGAATGCGGATCGGGAAGCCGCTCTGGTAAGTGATGATGGCGGAGAGTTGCCATCCATCCAGGAATTTTCCTTTGGCTCCAGAATACTTGGGGACGGGCAGTTCCCAAACCGGGCTGAAGACGAAGCGATGTTTCGCGGACAAAAGCGAGATACCGCGAGTGGCGTCGGCATTGATGGGATTCAATTCATTCTCAAACGAAGCGCCCTGATCGATGGCCTTGCTAAAGGTATACGAGCCTTGGAACAAGAGTCCGTGCGAGTAGTTTTTCTCGACGGAAACCTGCAATCCGTTGTAGTTAGAATTGGCGATCGTGTTTTCCGAGAAGATATTGCTAAACACCGCGACACCATCTGAAGGACAACCGGCGCCGCTCAGCGGGTTGCAATTGGGCGAAGAATAAGGACGCAATCCAACGAGCGTGATTGGTGTTCCACCGGCAGCCCCAGTAATGGTGCAAGCAGCTGGAGACGAGGCGCTGGGGCAGGGGATGTTCGGACCGCCAGCTACAGGCCCCGGGATATAGGGCAAATGAAAGACCGATCCCGCTGGGAGAGTAAAGGAGTAGGAATTATCCGAATCAAATGGCCCACAAGGCTGGCCCGGAATATTCAGCGCACTGATGTCCAGGCACGTTTTCGCGTTGCCGTAATCGATATCCTGGGAGGCGAGAAGATGGTGCGCTTGCGTACCGACGTACGCGACGCGCAGCAACATGTCCTTCGTTAATTGGCGCTCAATGGTGAGATTGTATTGCTCAGCGTACTGCGACCGAAGATGGGGCTGGAATTCGCCGAAAAGCAGCGCCGTTCGGAACGACGACCAGTCGACGCAGCCTGCGGGCCCCGCCGGATCAAAGCAGGGAGTCGTGGGAGTCTGGTTAATGATGCCGTTCGAGTTGTTCGGAGCTTGTGTTCCACTCTGTGACACGAAGGGCGTATTGAATTCTGGCGCCGACAGGAAGACGCTGGTGCCAAAGGGCGGCTCGGCGCTGAATTGTTCGAGAACAAGTTGTTCGATTGGGTTATAGAAAATTCCGTAGCCACCGCGAATGGTGGATTTTCCAGGGCCGCCGGTAAGTTTAGCCAGCCAACCGCTCGTCCAGCTGGGGCTGTAGGACAAACCGATTCTGGGGGCAAACGCCTTGTAATAAGTGGTGGTAAGGCCGCGTGGCACACCCTTATCACCCGGAAATACCAAGCCGAGCGGGAAATACGCGTTGTTCGGCGAATTTTCACTACAGTCTTGTGAAGTGGCCCCAAGCGCCGCCGCGTTTGCCGCGGAGAGAAAACACGGATATTGCGTCGTGGCCTGCCCTGGGCGGAAGGTTTGCAAGCGGTTACCGTTGTCATAGTAGGGAGTGTTGAGCTCCCAGCGCAAACCGTAATTCATGGTGAGGTTGGATTTGATCTTCCAACTGTCTTGCGCGTACAGATACAGGCTGGTCGTGCGATCGTTCTCTGCCTGCGCCGCGCCTTGCGTGAACGTAGTGGGCACACCGAGGAAATAGTCGGCATTGGCATTCGTGTAGCCTAAATCGTTTTCCGTCCCCGCCGTCTCAAAGGTATAGCCGCCATTTACGTTGAAGTACAGTAATTGATCGAAGCGCTGCCGGCGCACATCCACGCCAAACTTCGTGCTGTGGTTCCCGATGATCTTGCTGAAATTGTCGGAC
>JBEKVU010000215.1:0-7196 GCA_049513775.1 Candidatus Acidiferrum sp. | reverse complement strand
TTTTTGATGAAGCGATGGATAGCTGGTCTTATGACTTTAGCGATGTGCGCGCTGCCGATTCTGGGGGCCGACGAAGACAGCACCAAGGAATCCGACCGCCTACTGAACGCCGGCACGGTGCTGAAAGAAATTCTGAATATTCCCGACGATATTCCCCAAGACTTACTCGACAAGGCCGAATGTGTAATCGTTTATCCGTCGGTGTTGAAAGCCGCCTTCATTGTTGGCGGCAGCTACGGCCGCGGCGCGATGACCTGCCGCACAGGCGAAAATTTCAACGGGCCGTGGAGCGCGCCTTCCATGATGGCGCTTGAGGCCGGCAGCTTCGGCTTTCAAATCGGCGGGCAGGCCACGGATTTCGTCCTGCTGGTGATGAATGATCGAGGGGCGCATTCGATTTTGGAGAGCAAAGTGAAGCTCGGCGCGGACGCGGCAGTGGCTGCCGGACCCAAGGGACGCGACGCAGCCGCGGCCACGGACGTGACCCTGCGCGCGGAAATTCTTTCTTATTCACGCTCGCGCGGATTGTTCGCGGGCGTCTCCCTCGAAGGCTCGACCGTGCGCGCGGACAACGATGCGAATGAGCGGCTCTACGGCAGGAAGGTTTCGGCCGAAGATATCATTTTCAAGGGCGCGGTGAAAATCCCGACGTCCGGCCAACGACTGGTTTACACGCTCAATAAGCACGCGCGCAAGCACGTACCGAACAAAGAATAACTAGCATTGCCGTTCGTTTCGGAAAACGCCGGACCAAGGTCCCTGCTGGTACCGTGCCGGTCAGCGGTGCGGCGGGCTCGCGCTTCGTGCTGTTCAGTAGTTGACGCAACTCGAAGAACGCGCGCTGGACATCGGGTGTTTCATCGCGAGCGAGCTTTCCACGCCGCAGGTGCAGCCGGGACACTCTCGGCGCACCATCACGATGCTCTGCTTAACGTACGCCGCTCAGGCCAGAATGTTCGCCGGACGGTCGCGCAAAATGTTGCCCACGGGCTTCAGTGGATAGCAGCCCGGAGCACGTCGCCGTTCGAGAGCGCGAACACTTGGAGGAATCCGAGCACGCACGGCGGCTCTGCGAATTCGTCATGGCCGTAATGCCGCTGGACGTAATCTACCTCGTGGTCCGGGCGCTTTACGGCGTCGGGCAAAAAATCGGCGATTCGTGGCACGTCATCGCGTCGCGGCCACATGGAGTCGATATCGGCATGCTCAAAAAAGCACAGACTTTTGCTGCGGATATTGGTCTCCACGGGCGCGCCGACCTTGCTATGAGTCAGCCGGTTTTTGGGGGAATTTGAGATCGATCAGGCGCTCGGCCGCGCGGCCAGCGAGTTGGCGTGTTCCGCTGCCACACCGCTTGTTTCATGTTCGTCGTGATGGAACTGCGCTGCTTCTGTCGATCCGGCCAGCGCGGTCGTGGAAGAAGCACCACCGGAAACCACCTGCGCGATCTCGTCGAAGTATCCGGTGCCGACAAAAGCCTGGTGCTTCACCCCGCGATAGCCGAGTTCCTGCGCCGCAAATTCTTCTTGCTGCAGTTTCGAATAGGCCGTCATGCCCGCGTGGGCATAGCCGCGCGCCAGATGGAACATGCTCATGTTCAGCGCGTGGAATCCGGCCAGCGTTACGAACTGGAACTTGTAGCCCATTTTCCCGAGTTCGTGCTGAAAATTTGCAATGGTCACATCGTCCAGCTTTTTCTTCCAGTTAAACGATGGCGAGCAATTGTAGGCCAGCAGTTTGCCAGGAAATTTGACATGGATGGCCTCGGCAAACTTGCGCGCTTCGGCCAGGTCCGGCGTGGAGGTTTCGCACCACAGCATGTCGGCATAGGGCGCGTAGGAGAGACCTCGGTTGATCGCCGCATCGATGCCGCCGCGAAATTGGAAGAACCCTTCGGGCGTGCGGTCGCCATGAATGAATTCGCGGTCGCGTTCGTCCGCGTCAGAGAGCAACAGTCCTGCGGAGTTGGCATCGGTGCGCGCGATCAGGATGGTCGGCACGCCGCAAACGTCGGCGGCCAGGCGCGCCGCGGTGAGCTTCTCGATGAATTCGCGCGTGGGCACCACTACTTTGCCTCCGAGGTGTCCGCACTTTTTCGCCGACGAAAGTTGATCTTCGAAATGCACGCCTGCCGCACCCGCTTCGATCATGGCCTTCATCAATTCGTAAGCGTTCAGCGAGCCGCCGAATCCGGCTTCTGCGTCTGCCACGATGGGCGCGAACCAGTGTGTGTCCGCGCCGTTCGCGTCGGCGCCTTTGCGCTCCACGGAGTCGATTTGATCTGCACGCTGCAGCGCCCGATTCAGCCGCTGGACCAGCTTCGGCGCGGAATCGCTCGGATACAGAGATTGGTCGGGGTAGACGTCCCCGGCGGAATTGCCGTCCGCGGCCACCTGCCAGCCCGAACCGTAAATCGCCGATAGTCCGGCCTGAACCATTTCGATGGCCTGGTTGCCGGTAATCGCACCTAGTGCAGGCACGAATTCTTTTTCATGCATCAGCTTCCACAGTCGCTCCGCGCCGAGTCTAGCCAGCGTGTATTCGATCTGCACCGAACCGCGCAGGCGCAGTACGTCGGCGTAAGAATAGGTGCGCGTGATGCCCGCCCAGCGGGAATTGCTGGCCCAGTCGCTGTTGATGTGGTTGTTTGTAGCGTTTGCCGACGACATAGAAGCTCCTTCACTCAGAAGATCAGAATTTTGTGGCCTTTACACCTTGCAATAAAAGCGTTGTGTGCTGCGTTACGAAGGATTGAACTCCCCGCGCAGGATCATGCTCTCGCTGATTTCGCGCGCCTTGCGCATCGTCTCCGCGGTGCCCGCGTCCTTGCCGGTGGGCTCATCCACCAGGCGCCGCAACTCTTCGTCAAAAAGTTTGTGGATCATCTCCGGCGAGTGCGCCGCGGGCTGCCCGCCATCGTCGAGAATCGGCACGTGCGCGGAGTGCTGCATCCGCTGCGCGATCATCAGCCGATAGATGCGGTCCGTGGCCAGGTCCTCCATGTAGCCGTCCAGCAGGCTTGCGCCGCGGCCATTCAGCACGCCATTGCGATAACGAATCACCGTGCGGATCGCGGCGCGTGTTCCGGCCAACGTACGTTTTCCGATATTCGCGGGAATGGGACGCAAGTCCGCATGCATGTCGGCGTGCGCGGGGCGCGCGCTGAGTTGATTTGGGGCCGGAAACTGGCTGACCGCAATTTCGTTTTGGTCAGGATGTCCGGTCCACGCGCCGTCCATCAGTGAAGTAGCTTCGTTCTTCTTATCCTGTGCGAGCGCGGCCAGTGCGCGCGTGTTAAGTTCGGCATCTTCCCGGCTGGGATATAGGGCGGTCATCCCGCCGATCGCCAGCAATCCGTGCTTGTGGCAAATCTCGGGCATCAGAGTGCGCAAATTTTGAAAGAACGCCACGTCGTGCGGAATGGTGTTGCGATCCGGCAGCACCCATTCACGTTTCTCAAGGTTGAAATGGATCAGGCTGGCCATGTAATCCCAGCGCCCTAGATTCAAGCCGAGAATATGGTCGCGCAAATTCCAGGCAAACTCTTCCATCTGATACGCCAGCGGATGGGACTCTACCAGCGCCATGCATTTGATGGCATTCGATGGCAGGCCCTTGGCCGCCGCCACCATCTGGAATAAATCGCGCCACCACAGCGCTTCATCCGCGGACTCCGATTTCGGAATGTAAAAGCACAGCGGATGTTTCAAGGCCGCGAAATCCGTCTGGTGGGTAATCATCGCCACGTCAAAGAGTGACGCGGGCAGCAATTCGTTTGGCAGAATTCCCGCTTGATGCAGATGCAATCCGCGCGGCCTGGTGAAAATCGTGACGCCGCTCGGATGGATGCCCACGGTAGCGTGGCGCTTGCGATCTTCGTAGGTGAGCGTCCCAGCCAGCGCTGCCAGCACGTTGTCGATGCCGGATTTGAGATGCGTCCACGAGTTGGCGATGGAGTCTTCCAGGTCCAGCATGACTCCGGGTGCACCGGAGTTGAGCATTTTTACGACCAGGTCCGCGTCGTCGGCCGGCCCGGTCATCTGGTTGCGTTGGTCCGCGCACCACGATGGCAATTCGATTTGCCACGGTTGCATGGTCGCCACGCTGGGAGGCAGGTAGTCCGGAAGCTTGCCGGCGTGCGCGGCGCGCAACGCATAGTCGCGGCGCGTCAGCAGCGCGCGTTGCCGAGGCGTCAGCGCGGCGTGCAGCGCGGTGAGATATTCGAGGAAGCCTGCGGGAAGATCGCGCGCGGCGTCAAATTCCGGCGGCGCTGCATTGATCGGCATGAGCGGTGCTTGCGCGGAGTTTTGTGGCGCGGGCGATGCCGGGGAGCTAGCCATGGTGAGTGTCGTTCCTTTCCGGAAGTTGCCTACTGCGCGCATTGTCCGCCGCAGCCCGAGGTAAGTCTAGGCAATTAGCGCGCCACCCATGAGTGCGTGTCACCGCCCTAAGACCATTGCTTGCTGGAAGATACGAGTAGCTTCGGTTGCGTTGACCGCCGGCCCGCTCCGTTTCGGTAAGCCTGGATAGAAATATTCCATGCGATGGATAGAAGTTTCCACTTCCTTCGCCGGTGTTCAATATGCTGAACATATGTTCACGACGCATGCCGAAGTTGTAGCAAAGTCCCGCGCCATGGCACAATACAGTGTTCAATATGTTGAACTAGTATTCCATGCGACGAACATAAGCAGAACTTATCCAAAAACGCCATGCCAGAAAAAACCCTCAAGCCGGAGAAAGATGCCACTACCGCCACGGCCGTCGAACGCGCCCTCAACATTCTCGAGGCTACCGCGCAACGCCGCGAAGGACTGAACAATTCCGAAATCAGCCGCCGCCTGGCCATTCCCAAAAGCTCCGCCAGCTATATTCTCCGAGTGCTCGACCGCCGCGGTTATCTCCGCCGCGACGCCGATACCGGCCGCTATCGCCTGGGGTTGAAGGTTCTCAGTCTCGGGAAAGACGCTCAGGCCGGCGTTGGTCTGGCCGGAGTCAACCTCGTCGACGTGGCGCTGCCTTTTATGCGCGGCCTCTCGGAAAAAATCGGCATGACTGTGCATCTCGCCGTTCTCGATCAAGGCGAAGCCGTATATGTCGAAAAAGTGGAAGCCCCGGGATTTTTTAAGGTGAACACCTGGGTGGGACGCCGCATGTATCTGCACTCGACGAGTGTCGGGAAGGCCCTGCTCGCGTGGATGCCGAAAGCCGAAGCCGAAGCAATTCTGCGCCAGCAAGGTCTAAAGAAGCGTACGCCAAAAACCATCACCAGTGTTCCGCGACTGGTAGCCGAACTCGAACGCGTACGGGAGTTAGGCCATGCGGTCGACGACGAAGAAAATAGCGTGGGTGCGCGCTGCCTGGGCGCGCCTATCTTTGATGTGGGCGGCAACGTCGCCGCCGCGCTCGGCGTCAGCGGTACGCTAACGCAAACGGACGAAAACAATCTGCCGCGGATCGTCGACGCGTTGAAAGACGCCGCGCGAAGGATTTCCCGCCAGACCATCAAGTCGGGCGCCCTCGGCGTTTAGTCATGCAATTTGGCGTGCCGCGGCTTGACGCCGCTTTCACGAATTATTTCGCTCCGCCTGCTACCGTCAAATTATTCTTCACCGAAAACACATTCGGCACGCCGTTGGCGCGCAGGCCTGCTAGATTTTTGTCCGATTCGTTGTCCACCACGCCCTCCAACGTGACGTTGCCGTTTTTCACGATGATGTGAATTGCCGCCACCGAGGAGTACGCGTAACGCGACAGCACCGGATCACCATACAACGCGCGATACACAGATCGCCGCAACTGGTCATCCATCGGTGAAACGGGCAGCACCTCAATGTTGTTCACCACCCCCTCGACGCCCTCAATCGATTTCACCGCGGACTCTGCGTCTGATTTTAGCGTGGGCCGTACCACCTGGCCTTCCAGTGTCACGGTATCGCCGTCAATGCGATACGAGAGGTTGTCGAACACCGAATAATAGGGCAACAGCAGAAGCAGGTGCCGCACTTCTTTGATCAGATTTTGTCGCGCGGTCGGCTCGCCACGCTGCATCTTGGCGTCCCGCCAAGCGGTTGCCGCCGGCGGGTTGGCAAACAATATGAATGAAGCGAGGAACGCGACCACCAAGAGCACGCGCACGTCGAGGCAGCTTCTATATTTGTTATGCATATTTGTTCCCCCAGGTTTGGGACCGGCAAACTGGTCATTGGATTCCCGCCCTGCACAGGATGGGTGCAGTCCAAGATTGCTGTTTACCGCGCCACGCACAAGATTGAGATCCATCCGTGACCACTACGAAGAGTGTCCACGCAGGCCGCTTCCAATCTTCGCGGATGCTAGCATAATAGAGCTGTCGAAAATGCCAGGTGTGAAATGGCCAGTTGTGAAATCGAAGCTGCGAAATGGAAAGATCCGGAGTCCTTCTGAAGTGCTACTGATCGCCCATCGCGGAGCATCCGGCCACGCGCCAGAAAATACCTTGGCAGCCTTTCGCAAAGCCGTCGCTCTAGGCGCAGCGTTTATCGAAACAGATCTGCAGTTGACACGAGATGCCCGCCTCGTAGCCATCCACGACGATACCGTCAACCGCACCACCAACGGTCAGGGCGCCGTCCACGACTTGAGCCTCGAAGAAGTGCGCAAGCTCGACGCCGGCTCCTGGTTCGGCAGCGAATTTACCGGTGAACGCATCCCCACGCTTGAAGAGATTCTGGATTTTGCAAAAAAACACGACGTGGTCTTTTACCTCGAATTAAAACCCGGCGGCTCCTGGGGCGGAGAACAAACGTTAATTGGAGCCTTGCGCAAGTCTGAAGAAATCGCCCGCACCGTGGTGATCTCTTTCGATCCTGCGATCCTCGCGGCCGTGCGCAAGATTGAGCCCACGCTGATGACCGGGCTCTTGTACGAAGGCCAGCTCGCCGACCCGCTCGATAAGGCCGTCGAAATAGGCGCTCGCCAAGTCGCCGTGCGCGGCGATTTAGTCACACCATGGCTGCTCGGCCAAGCGCGACGCCGCGATTTGCAAGTCGTAGCTTGGACCGTCAATCAGGGCGCACACATGCGCTTGCTCATGGACGCCGGCATCGACGGCATCATGAGCGATTATCCGGATCGCTTGATAGCCGCCAATAAGAAATCCACGGAGAAAACATAATCGGCGCCGCACAAAGAGGAGCCTTCTTGGGCTGGCAAAA
>JBEKVU010000214.1:0-7207 GCA_049513775.1 Candidatus Acidiferrum sp. | reverse complement strand
GCGACCCTTGCCAGAAAACCGCGCTGCTGCCGCGAGCATCATGCATTGATGTGCGATCGAGGTTCTCGATTCCCGGAGAAAACAATTGATGAAGCCCATGCCCGTGCGTCTTGAAGCTTGCTGGCTGTTGTTGCTGCTGACCGTTTGTTGCGCCGCGCCGTCTTTCGCGCAGCAGGCATCCAGCGCTGCGTCGCGGAACGTTGCGCCGCCGTCGAGCGAGACGCCCGCCAATCTTGTGCAAAGCACCGACGTGCTTGAATACGTTCGCCGCGACGTGATGATTCCCATGCGCGACGGGGTGAAGCTGCACACGGTGATCCTGATTCCTAAAGGCGCCAACCGCGCGCCGATCCTGCTTACGCGGACGCCCTACAACGCGACGGAGCTTACTTCGCACGCTGCGAGCTCGCATCTCGCCTCGATTCTCGAGGGCTACGACAATGCCAGCTTTGTGATTGTCGAGGGTGGCTACATTCGCGTGGTGCAGGATATTCGTGGCAAGTACGGCTCAGAAGGCGATTACGTAATGAATCGCCCGCTGCACGGGCCGCTGAATCCCACGCCGGTGGATCACTCTACGGACACTTACGACACCATCGATTGGCTGGTCAAAAATATTCCGGAGAGCAACGGCAATGTGGGCATTCTCGGAATTTCGTATGACGGGTTTCTTCCGCTCATGGCGCTGGTGAATCCGCATCCGGCGCTGAAGGTTTCCGTGCCCATGAATCCCATGGTGGATGGCTGGTTGGGCGACGATTGGTTTCACAACGGCGCTTTTCGCGAGCAAAACATGGGATACATCTGGGAGCAGGAAGCCACGCGCGACAACGCCGCAAAGTGGTGGATCACCAATTACGACGACTACGACACGTATATGCGGGCAGGCTCGGCGGGCGAGCTTGGGCGCCGGCGCGGACTCGAACAGGTTGGCTTCTGGCGAAAAATTCTCGAGCATCCGAGCTACGATGCATTTTGGCAGCAACAAGCCATGGACAAGATTCTTGCCGCCCAGCCGCTGAAAATTCCCGTGATGCTGGTCGACAGCCTGTGGGATCAAGAGGATATTTACGGCGCGATTGCTGTTTACAAGAGTATTAAACCCAAGGATGTGAATAACGATAAAGTGTTTTTGGTGATGGGGCCGTGGCATCACGGGCAAGAAATTCTGCCCGGGAGTTCGCTTGGGGCTATTAAGTTTGACAGCGATACGTCGCTCTATTTTCAGCGCGAAATTTTGCGTCCATTTCTCGACCACTATCTCAAGGATGATGCGCCGAAATCCGATGTTGCGCCGGTCAACGCTTTTGAGACGGGGGCGAACACATGGCGCAAGCTGCAGTCGTGGCCGGCGGGCTGCGCTGCGGACGCAAAGCCGGGCTGCGCGATTCATCCGACGCCGTTGTATCTTGAGTCGGGGTTGAAGCTTGGTTTTACGGCGCCCGCCGCTGGCGATAGCGCGCCGGATGCGAGCTTCGACGAGTACGTCTCCGATCCTGCTAAGCCCGTGCCGTATCGTGCGCGTCCCACTCGGCAGATGGGCTACGACAACGGGTTGACGTGGCCGCTTTGGCTGGTCGACGACCAGCGCGAAGCCTCGGGCCGCCCCGACGTGGTGGTTTTCACCTCCGACGTGCTGCGCACACCAACGAAAATCAGCGGCCAGCCGATCGCCAACATTGTGGCCTCCACCAGCGGCACGGATTCGGACTGGGTGGTGAAACTAATCGATGTGTATCCCGACGAAGTGAGCCACGATCCGCAAATGGGCGGCTACCAGCTGATGGTTTCCGCGGACATTTTTCGCGGGCGCTATCGCGAAAGCTTCGAGTTCGCCAAAGCGATCGCTTCGGATCAACCGTTGCTTTATCGTTTTGCACTGCCCACCGCGAATCACGTATTTTTGCCGGGGCACCGCATCATGGTGCAAATTCAATCCAGTTGGTTTCCGCTATACGATCGCAACCCGCAGACTTTTGTGCCGTCGATATTTTGGGCCAAGCCGGCGGACTATCGCAAAGCGACGCAACGCATTTATCACGCGCCTGGGGAGGCCAGCTTCATTGAATTGCCTCTGGTTGCGGCGCCGTGAGTTGGCACGCCCCGCGACGGCGTAGTGCTTTGCCAGCGTGACGGAATTTTTTTGGGAATGATTAGAGAAATAAGAGGTGGTCCATGACGGGGAAGCTTGGTGCCGCAGTTTTGTTTGTGGATCGAAAGATCATTTTAAGAGTGCTCGTGCTTGCTGGAGTTTTGCTCGCGGGCATTGGTTTGCAGCTCGCCGCACAGTCTCCGAGTGGAACCGGGCATAGCACATTGGCAGTGACCAACGCGAAGATTATTACCGTCGATGGACCAGCGATCGAACGCGGAACGCTGATCGTGCACGATGGAAAGATTGTTGCGGTCGGCGATGCAGCATCGACAAAAATTCCTGATGGCGCTACGGTCATCGACGCGTCCGGCAAAATCGTCATGCCAGGAATTGTGGACTCGCACTCGCATATCGGGGATTCGGGCAACATCACCGTTTCCGATGGCCCGGACAATAATGAAGGCACCAATCCGATCCAGCCCGCGTTGCGCGTGATCGATGCCATCAACCCGGCGGACCCGAACATTCGCTCGGCGCTTTCCGGAGGCATCACCACCGCGAATATCCTTCCCGGAAGCGGGAACGTGATGGGAGGCCAGTCGGCATACGTCAAACTGCGCGGTGCGACGATTGAAGAGATGCTGATCCCTGGCTCGATTGGCGGCATGAAGATGGCCAACGGTACAAATCCGAAGGGCTACGGTTCGCGCGGGCAGGCGCCTATGACGCGGATGGAAGAAGCGGCGCTGGCGCGCGGCATCTACGAAAAAGCACAGCAGTACAAGCTGCATTGGGACGCTTACAACAAGGCGGTGGCCGCGGGAGACAAAACCGCTAAAGCTCCGGACCTCGATCCCGGCCTCGATGCGGTGGTGCAGATTCTGGATGGGAAGCGCATCGTACACAACCACACGCACCGCGCCGATGATGTGATGACCGTGCTGCGACTATCGGATGAGTTTCACTATCGTGTGGTGGTGCATCACGGCACGGAATCCTGTTTGGTGGCCAGCGAACTGGCGCGCAGGCATGTGGGCGTGAGTTACACGATGATCGATTCGCCTGGCGGCAAGCCGGAAACGATTAACGTGGACATGAGCTGCCCCGCGCGTTTGGAGAAAGCCGGAGTGAAGGTGGCGTTCAACACGGACGACCCGATCACCAATTCGCGGCTGCTGCTGCGTTCCGCGGCGCTGGCCATTCGCGGAGGTATGTCGGAAGAGGCCGCGTTGAAAGGACTGACCATCTATCCGGCGGAAATGCTCGACCTGCAAAGCCGGCTCGGTTCGCTTACCCCCGGCAAAGATGCGGACTTCGTGGTGCTCAGCGGGCCGCCGTTCAGCGTGTACACCCATGTGCTGCAAACTTGGATCGAAGGGCGAAAAGTTTTTGATCGGAGTGATCCGGTCGACCTTCACTATGCCACCGGCGGGTTTGCGGTAGGTGAACGGTATCCGAAGCTGAACACCGTGGCGCCGCCGGTCGCAGGGGGTGCCCAGTGAGATTCTCGGCGATTGTTTTTGCCGTATTCGCAAGCGCAGCGGCGGTTGGCTCGGCGCGGGCGCAAACTGTAGCGATTACCGCGGACCATCTTTATTCCATGGACGGCGCGGCGGCGCAGGGCGGCCCGGGCCTGGTTTTGATTCGCAACGGCAAAATCGAAGCTGTTCGCAGCGGCGCGAACCTGACGGCGCCCGCGGGCTATCAAGCCATTCACGGCGTGTTTGTTACGCCGGGCTTCATCGATACGGATACCACCACCGGCATTTCCGGCGCGTACAACATTTCCGCGGATCAGGATCAGGACGAATCCACCGATCCCAATACCGCGGACGTGCGCGTGCGCGATTCTCTGAACCCGCAAGATCTTCTGTATCGCTATGTGAACTCTTTCGGCGTGACCACGCTGCAAGTAGCGCCGGGACAGCATAATCCGATTGCCGGCGTTGCGGGAATTTTTAAGACCGTGGGTCCGCAATCCGGGATTGCCACCGTTGACCAGCTAGCGCTTCGCGCGGAGTCCGCCATGGTCTTTAATCTTGGCGAGGTGCCGAAGCAAACCTATGGCGCGACGCGCAAAGCGCCCATGACGCGCATGAAAACGGCGGAGATTATTCGTCACGCGCTGCTAGACGCGCAGCAATATCATGTCAAGTGGGAAAAGTGGCAGAAGGACGGCAGTGATCCCGCGAAGCAACCGACGGTCGACACAAAGTCGGAAATCCTCGCCGAGGTTGTCAGTGGCAAACTGCCCGCCATTTTTGCTGCGTATCGTGCGGATGACATCGATACAGCCATTCGCATTGGAACGGAATTCCATCTCAAGTACGCCATTGCTTCGGCCACCGAAGCGTACCTGACGACCGATGCCATCCGGAAAGCTGGAGTACCGGTGTTGCTCGGGCCGGTGATGCAAGCACCATACACACACGAAACGGCCAACGTTACGTATGAAAACGCCGCGCTCGTGAGCCAAGCGAATATTCCCATGGCCCTGATGACCGGGTATGAGGCGTACGTGCCGAAGAGCCGCGTGCTGGTCTTCGAAGCTGCCATCGCTGCCGCGAACGGGTTGGGCCTTGAGAATGCGCTGCGTGCTATCACCATTTCCGCCGCGAAGTTGCTGGGCATCGATGGCCGACTGGGTTCGTTGACCGCCGGGAAGGACGCCGATGTCGTGGTCTTTGATGGCGATCCCTTCGAATATACAAGTCACGTGCAGACCGTAGTTGTTGGCGGCGCGGTGACCTATCAGCGCACACCTTGATGACAACCTTGAACGTGGGCCGGCAGGTCTTTGCAAAGAAGACTGCCGGCGTGCCAGCGTGTGCGTCGCGGAGTGCATCTTAACGGGTATGTGCTTGCGGTAAGATCGGACGGCTTTAGCGTATTGAATGGAGGAGGAAACTCGCGTGAAGAAACGATCATTTCCATATTGTGCGACGCGATATTTTGCGACGGGATTGCTGGTGCTGGCCGCTGCAGGCGGCTTGCGTGCGGCGGATGATGCGCCGGCGGTGAAACCGCCCGTGGCCAAGAAAGTGCCGAAGACCACGGAGATCAATGGCGTCAACCTGGTGGACAACTATTTCTGGATGCGCGAGAAAAGCAATCCAGAGGTGAAGGCGTATCTTGAGGCGGAGAACGCGTATACCGACGCCGTTATGAAGCCTACGGAACCGCTGCAGAAAAAGCTCTATACGGAGATGCTGAGCCGCATCAAGGAGACCGATGTCGACGTGCCGTACAAGAAAGGTGCGTATTTCTATTATTCGCGCACCGAAGCGGGCAAGCAGTACTCCATCTATTGCCGCAAGAAGGGCAGCTTGGCTGCCCCGGAAGAAGTGATTTTGGACGTGAACGAGCTGGCCAAGGGGCAGAAGTTCATGTCTCTCGGCCAATCGGACGTCAGCGAAGATGGCAACCTGCTCGCGTACGTCACGGACAACACCGGCTTCCGGCAGTACACGCTGGCGGTAAAGGATTTGCGCACCGGCAAAGTGCTCGTGGATCACGCCGAGCGCGTGGATTCGATGGCGTGGGCCAACGATAACAAGACGCTCTTCTACTCGATTGAGGATGAGGTGTCCAAGCGCTCCTACCGCGTGTATCGCCACAACGTGGGCACCGCGGGGCCGGACAGGCTGATCTATGAAGAGCCGGATGAGCGCTTTGACGTGGGAGTGGGCAAGACGCGCAGCAAGTCCTATTTGCTCATGATCTCCTCGAGCCATACCACCAGCGAAGCGCGGTATCTCTCCGCGGACGAGCCCACGGGAGAATGGCAAATTCTGGAACCGCGCAAACAGGGAGTGGAGTATTACCCGGACCATAACGGGAGTTTCTTCTATCTCCGCGTGAACGACACGGGAAGGAATTTTCGCTTGGTGAAAACGCCCGTCGCGGACCCGGGAAGCGCGAACTGGAAAGAGGTGTTGCCGCAGCGCAAAGAAGTAATGCTGGACGATATCGATTTTTTCAAGAGTTACTACGTGTTGTCCGAGCGCGAGAATGGCTTGCCGCAAATAAGCGTAACGGACTTGGCTACTGGCAGTTCGCGTCGCATTGCGTTTCCCGAGCCGGCGTACACCGCCTTCGTAAACGCGAACCCGGAATACGACACCACGAAGTTGCGCTATGGATATCAGTCGTTCATCACGCCCTCGTCGATCTTTGAATACGACATGGCGGCGGGCACCTCGGTGCTATTGAAGCAGCGGGAAGTGCCGGGCGGATACGATCGCTCAAAATATGAAGTGGAGCAAATCTACGCAACGGCCACGGACGGCGTGAAAGTCCCGATCTCCATCGTGCACCTGCGTGGTTTGACCTTGGACGGTAAGGGACCGATGTTTCTCACCGCTTATGGTTCGTATGGAATTTCGAATGATATCTACTTTAATTCCGATCTTTTCAGTCTGGTGGATCGACAGGTGGTGGTTGCGGTGGCACACATCCGCGGTGGCGGTGAACTCGGGAAGGCCTGGCACGACGACGGTCGCATGATGCACAAACGCAACACCTTCACGGACTTTATCACGTCCGCGGAATACTTGGTGGCGCAGGGCTACGGCTCAAAGGATCGGCTGGTGATTCAAGGCGCAAGCGCGGGCGGACTGCTCATGGGCGCGGTACTCAACATGCGGCCGGATCTGTTTCACGCGGCATTGGTACAGGTGCCGTTCGTGGACGTGATGAATACCATGCTGGACGAAACCTTGCCGCTTACCGTGGGCGAATTCGAAGAATGGGGAAATCCCAAAGACAAGCAAGCCTTCGACTACATGCTGACCTATTCTCCTTATGACAACGTAGTCGCCAAGGACTATCCCAACATGCTCGTACGCACTTCCTTCAACGACAGCCAGGTGATGTACTGGGAGCCGGCGAAGTACGTAGCGAAGATGCGAGCTTTGCGCACCGATCACAATATTTTGATCTTCAAGACGAATCTCGACCCTGCGGGACACGGCGGCGCCTCAGGCCGTTACGACCGGCTAAAGGATACGGCCTTTAATTACGCCTACTTCCTCACCCAGATGGGTATCTCAAACTAAAATTCTGCCCGGCTTCGAGCGAGCCGCATCTAAGTTTACGGGACAAGCTGGGTTT
>JBEKVU010000213.1:0-7208 GCA_049513775.1 Candidatus Acidiferrum sp. | reverse complement strand
CACCTATTGACTTGTCTATTGACGGCTCGCCTTCAAACGACTTCCTCGCCTTCTACTCCAACGCGTGTGGCGGAGCGATGGCCGCGCTCGTCGACACCTTTAACTTCAATTTTTCGCTCTTTGGCGCTCAGATTTACCACGGCAGCGTGTACAACCCGACCTTTTCACCCACCTCGCCGGCGGGAATTAACCTCAACGACGGCACGAACGATGGCTTGAATTACAACCTGACGATCTCGCCCGCGGTAGCCGCCCCCGAGCCCCCGTCGCTACTGCTGCTCGGCATGGTGCTCCTGCCGCTAGGTATCGCGGCCAAGCGACTGCTGTAAGAGGAACCACGGTAAGAGAAATTTTTTCGCGCTGATAGAATTTTCGCCGCAACCGAAGGTTTTCTTTCGGTTGCGGTCTTTTATTGGTGGGAGCTTATTCGAACGAGGCCACGGCCAGTTGTGCGTCTTCAAATACCTCAAACAGGCTGAGCATGCGCACCAGCTTCAGCGTCTGAATCGTGAATTTTGAAGGGTTCAGCAGTTTTAACGCGCCGCCGTTTTGCTTGGCAGCCGTGTAATATCGCACTAGCAAACCAATTCCGCTGGAATCGATCATCGGCATATCCGTCAAGTCCAGCACAAACCGCGAATTGCCGGCGGCAAATAAATCCGTGAACGTGGCGTTTAGCTGATCGAGCGGGGGACCGTTGTTCAATTTGCCGCGCAGTTTGACCACCTTCACCTGACCCTGCGTGCGCACTTCGATTTCCAAGAGTCGCTCCCTTATCGGCCGGCCGGCCGAGAAAAAACGCGAATCACCTGGCCGGATGCGTTGACACTCGTTAGTCCGTCTGCTAGAGTCCCGCACAACTCGAAAGCAGCACAGCTAATATGCAATAGAAGAGGGTGGCTTTACCAGCGTTCTGTCCCCGGCGTGCTGACCTCATCACGTTGTTTCTGGTAAGCCAGGGCTAAGATTTGAAGATCGACATAGGCGATGTAGCGGTCCGATTGCTGGCGGATCAGAGTCTCGCGTCCCGAGCACGCAGCGCCGCGCGAACCGTCGCGCAACTCCTGCCTGGAACTGCCGTCAATGTTTACTCCATAGTCCTTGAAGACGACCAGCCCGTGTGGCGACCGCTCGCCGCCGCCGGCGAAGGGGAAGTGCGTAGCGTCGCGGTTGCCGCGGACGTTGGTACGCTCGGCGAACTCTTTTCGCAAAAATCCGCGCTGCTCTTTCTCGGGCCAGACGTGCCGCGCGAACAGTACGCGCACGTGGATATTCGCCGCACTGTGCAATCACTGGCGTATCTGCCGCTGGCCAACGGCGAAGGCCTAATCGGCGCGCTGGAAATTCTCAGCTTGGACCAAGAATTGGCCGAGGAAGACCTTGCCGGGCTCGAGCCCCTGGCACCGCTCATTTCCGCCGCGCTCGTGGCCGCGCAAAATTACGAAATCGAGCGCGGCGACGCGCTGGCCTCCATCAATCGCCTTACGCAGCTTTACGATATGGAGAAAATTTTTTCCTCCACGCTCGAAATGAATGAGCTGCTGCCCATCATCGGCGCCAAACTGCGCGAGGTGATGGAGTGCCAAGCCGTAAATATCTGGCTGCTGCAGCCCGACGAATCTGTGGAGTTGATGCACCAGTCCGGTTTCGATCCTACGATGGCGGAGAAGAGTTCTGAGAAAGCTGGCGAGGGGCTGGCGGGCGCGGTTTCCGACACGGGTGAGCCGCTGCTCATCGACGATCCGGAAGATCCACGCTTAATGGCCCGCAACGCGGCGGTGACCCAGGCGGGCACCGAAGGCCGCATCGCATCGCTGATCATCGCACCCATCATGGACAAAGAATCGCTGGTCGGCGTGATCGAAGCGGTCAACAAACTCGACGGCACGCCCCTCGACGATGACGATCTCTTCGCCCTCGGCAGCCTCGCGGACACCGCCTCGACTGCGCTGCACAACGCCAGCTTGTTGCTGGCCGAACGCAAAGTCGAGATTCTCGAGACGCTGGTGACCGTCAGCCAGGAAATTACCTCGACGCTGAATCTCGAGCGCATGCTGCAAACCATCGTGGATGCCCCGCAAGCGGTCATTCCGTACCAGCGCGCGGCCATCGTGCTGGCCGATCGCGGCCGCTTTAAACTCAGTGCGGTTACCGGCCAGGTGCCGCTAAATCCCGACGCCGCGGACATCGCCCCGCTCAACAGCGTTCTACAATGGGCCGCTCTCTCCGAAGAAATTATCAACGTCAAACAACACGGCGAGGTGATCGACGCACCGCGCGAGGAGACCCGCGCCAAGTTCGAAAAATATTTCGCCGAAAGCGGCATGCGCGGCTTCTACGCCATGCCGCTCGGCGACGATACCGGGCGCGTTGGCATGTACGCTCTAGAAAGCACGGACCCGGATTTTCTTTCGCCGGCGCACATCGAAATTCTGCAAGTGCTTGCCGGCCAGGCCACTGTCGCGCTGAGAAACGCGCAAATGTACAAGGAGGTGCCGTTCATCTCTTTGCTCGAGCCCGTGCTGGAGCGCAAACGCAAGTTCATGGCCATGGAGAAGCGGCGTCGCGCCGTCATCGTCGGGGCCGTGGTCGCGGCCATTACTTTCCTGGCCATCGTGCCCTTGCCGTTGCGCGTGGACGGCGACGCCGTGGTGGCCCCGGTGCATCGCGCGCAGGTGGAGCCAGAGATCGAAGGCGTCGTCGGCGCAGTGTACGTGCACGAAGGCCAGTCCGTAAAACAGGGCACGGTGCTCGCCGAGCTGAACGCCTGGGACTATCGCTCCGCGCTGGCCGGGGCCGAAGCGAAATATCAGACCGCGCTGCTGCAGGTAAATCATTCCTTGGCCGACAACGATTCAGGGGAAGCCGGTGTGCAACGCGTGCAAGCCGATTATTGGAAGGGCGAAGTCGACCGCGCCAAAGATTTGCTGGATAAAACGCAGTTGCGTGCGCCCATCGATGGCGTCGTCGCCACGCCGCACGTAGAGAATCTCGTCGGCCGCCGCTTGCAGCACGGAGACACGTTCGCCGAAGTGATGGACACCAGCCGCGCAGTGGTGGATGTTGCGGTAGACGACGGTGACGCCGGCCTCTTGCGTGCGGGCGAGCCCGCCGTAATCAAGCTCAACAGCTACGCCATGCGCACCTTTCACGGAAGCGTAGCGGTCGTCAGCCCCAGAGGGGAAGTGGCACACGATAGCCGCGTCTTCTACGCCCGCGTCGTGCTGCCCAACGATGGCGGCGCCATCCGCTCTGGCATGGAAGGCCTCGGCAAAGTGACTGTCCCCGGCTACAACCCGGCCGGCTACGTAATCTTTCGCCGCCCCGTTTTGTGGATTTATTCAAAGCTGTGGTCGTGGTTCGGCTGGTGACGTTGTAGCGGCCGCCTTTCGAGACGGGCGCTTTTTCCAGGATTCTTAGTGGCGCAACATAAACGCGCCCTTCGGTGGGGCATCCGGTCGAAAGCCGTAATTGCAGTTGCAGCAGTCGGCATCGCAGTGGAGAACGTTTAATGGTAAAAAAAATCTGGGTGTTAGTACTGACAGCCGGTTTAATCACCGGCTGCGGCGACGTGAAATCAGACAGCTCGCCAGTAACCCCTTCCGCCTCAACTCCTTTAACCGCGCCCGCCATAACCACGTCCAAACTTGCCACGCCCGCCGACACCTCCTTCGCCGCCTCCGGCCCCCTAATCGTCGAGCACCAAATCGAAATCACCGCCCAGCGCGAAGGCGTAATCTCCAAAATCTACAGCCAAGAAGGTCAGCGTGTAAAAGCCGGGACCCTCCTGGCCCAACTCGACGACCGCCAAGTTACCGCCAACCTCGAAGCCGCCCGCGCTAAAACCCGCAGCATTGAAAACGACCTGAAAAATTGGCAAGCCGAGGCCGAAGTCATGAAATCCGATTACGCTCGCGCACAAAAAGCCTCCGCCGAAGGGCTCATCCCGCAAGAACAACTCGAGCACGCCAAATACAAAGCCGAATCTGAGCAATGGGACATCAAACGCGTGACCGAACTGCTGAACACCTCCCGCCAGGAAGAACGCTCCCTCGAACTGGAAATGGAAAAAAATCGCATCATCGCGCCCTTCGATAGTCTGGTGGCCCGCCGCTACGCCAGGGAAGGGCAGTCGGTCGCGCGTGGCGAACGCCTCTTCTGGGTCACCGCTGAAGCTCCGCTGCTGCTGCGCTTCACCCTACCGGAGAAATTTATGGGTCATGTAAAAATCGGCCAATCGCTTCCGCTTACCTCGCCAGACCTGCCCGGCGAAACCCACACCGCCAAGATCAAAGAAGTTAGCCCGGTCGTGGACCCCTCCAGCGGAACCTTCGACGTGCTCGTGGAGCTTCAAGGCGCGCGCGGCGAATTGCGCCCCGGTATGACCGCCAGCGTACGCGTGGACGCGCCGCACTAAGTCGCGCCATGAACCTCAATCAAGCCCTCAACGTAGCGCTGCCAGAAATTCCCGCGCGGACTCTGGCCCAGCGCATGCCTCGTCCCGATCCGGGCATGACCTTCAAAACGCACTTTGACGATGGCCAGACCATGGTCCGTGCGTACCTGCCCAGCACCGGCATGATGTATTGGTTTCCCGAAGCGAATTTTAATTTGATCCAGCTCTTCGACGGCAAGCGAACGTACGAAGAGATCGCCGCATTGTATTCGGCGCAATACGGAAAGGAATACGCCGCCGAACAGGTGCGGGAGTTCGCCGGAGAGATGGAGGGAGCCGAGTTCTGGTACAAGACGGCGCAGGAAAAAAACATCCTGCTGATGCAGCAGAGCGCCGAACAGCGTAGGAAGACCCTCACGGTAAAAAGTCGCTACGCCGATTTATCCATGATTCTTTTTCCGGCGTTTAATCCGGATAAATTTCTCACCAAACTGTACGGCTGGACGTACTGGATTTACACCCCCTGGTTCACGGTTTTGACCCTGATGCTCTTCGCCTTTGCGCTGGGGATCACTATCGTGCACTGGCCGGAAATCGGACGCGATACCATCCAGTTTTATAATTTTCGCGCCAAAACCTGGGGTGACATCCTCGTTCTCTATGTTTTAGGGATGTTTGTCGTGGCCGCCCACGAATACGCCCACGCGCATGCCTGCAAGCATTACGGTGGGCGTGTGCCGGCCATGGGCTTTGCGCTTATTTTCCTTACCCCGGCGTTTTATACGGACACCACCGAAGGCGTGGTTAAGGGCACGCGTTACCAGCGGCTGATCATTTCTCTGGCGGGCATTTGGATCGAGCTGATCATCTGCGCCATCGCTACCCCCATTTGGTGGGCTACGCCGCCGGACACCGCGGTACACGACTGCGCGTACTTTCTGATGCTGCTCACCGGCATCACCTCGCTGCTGGTCAACTGGAATCCGCTGATCAAGCTCGACGGGTACCACATGCTGTGCGAGATCCTGGGCATCTCTGATCTAAAAGAAGCTTCCACGCTATATGTCGCTGCTTGGGTAAAACGCCACGTCTGGCGCCTCCCGGTCGAGGTGCCCTACGTTCCGAAACGCCGCAGACTTGGCTTCGTGGTGTACGCGCTGCTTTCCGGGGCCTACAGCTACACCGTCTTGTACCTCGTAGCGGGTTTTGTCGGTAACGTGTTTCGAAATTTCAGTCCGCAATGGTCCTTCATTCCGGAATTAGCCACCGCCTGGATGATCTTTCGATCTCGCATTCGCCTTCTGGTGAACTTTATGAAATTTGTGTATTTGGACAAAAAAGATCGTATTCGCGCATTTTTTACCCCGCGGCGCCAACTGATCGCTGCCGCCATCCTAGTGGTGCTGCTCTTCGTGCCCCTCTGGCATGATTCGGTGAAGGGCCGCTTCGTCCTGGAGCCGCTACATCAGGCGGAAGTGCGCGCCGCCGTTCCCGGAACCATCGACGCGGTGTATACCGACGAGGGCCAGACCGTGCAGGCCGGCACCCCACTGCTGCAATTGCGAAATACCTCCTTGCAATCGCAAGTTTCCCGCGTCGACGCCGAATTTGCCCTAGCCAGTACGCGCGCCACCGATGCCGTGCTGCACTACGGCGCCTCGGGGGCTATGCAGGCCGACCGCGATCGCCTCGGCAAACAACGCAGCGAACTTACCAAGGAGGCGTCCAACCTGCAGGTTACAAGCCCCATCTCTGGCACGGTACTTACGCCCCGGCCGCAGGACCGCCTCGGTTCCTACGTCATGGAAGGCGCGAACTTGGTGGACATCGGAGACTTGAGCCAGATGCGCGCGCGCATCTACGTTTCGGAATACGATCTCTATAAAGTGAACGTCGGGGCGGAAGCGCGCGTGCAGCTCGATGGCGTGTTCGCGATTCAGCGCGCCACTGCCGATGCCATTACCGTTGTCTCCAGCCAGATTGACCCATCTCTCAGTGAAGACAACAAATTGACCGGCCTGAATCCTCCCAATTTTTACTTGGTTGACATGGTTCTCCCTAACCCCGAGGGCCGGTTCAAGACTGGAATGTCCGGCTTAGCGCGTATCTATGGAGGGAAGAGAAGTATGGCGGGGCTTTGCTGGGAAGAAGTCAGCCACTTTTTCGGCCGGAAGCTTTGGTAAAAAAAGGGGGCCGCCCCCAGGCAGCCCCCTTTTTTTAAATTTTGGGGGACGCACGTCCCCGATTGCCAAATCCTTAGCGAGCCACGCTCTTGAGGCTGACCGCGCCCTTCTTCAGGCTAACCGCGTTCTTTTTCAGGCTGATCGCATTCTTTTTGAGGCTGATGGCATTCTTCTTCAAGCTGATGGCGTTCTTTTTCAAACTGAAGTTATTCCCCGCGCGCATCGAGGTGTTGGTCTTTCCCGCTTCGGTTACTGGAGCGGCGGCCGCAACGTTGGCCTTCTGGGTGGTCTTCAGTGCGCTGATGAGAGACTTTTTCTGGATCGACATGGTGTGGGCTCCTCAGAAATCTAAATTTTTATTTTAATCCCCGTTACGCAGAGTATCTTTGCAGGACGCGTGCCAAACTCCCGATGCCTTGCCAGCCTTTGCACTCGCGAATGAAATCAATCACTTACCGCCCCTTCTCTCCACACTGGCCCTTGGAACAGGTCGAAAAATCCTTCACCGGTTAAAAATTAACCTGCGCTGGGTGAATTCCCGAGCTATGGTGTGACTGCCCGGGCGGTCCTGAGGGCGATAGGTTTAGCGGGCGAGGCTGTAACTCCTTGTTTTTGAGACGAAGTAGGGT